>JAOQAL010000392.1 GCA_025963615.1 Chitinophagaceae bacterium
TTAAATTGAAAAGATTATATCCGTCAATTAACGATTAACATAACACTAGATACTGGAGGCTGGATGTTGGATACTGGATAGTGGTGCCAGATTAAGATATAAATAAACACAGGAAGGATGAAAAGAAGGAAATTCATTGAATATGGTGTGATGGCGGGAGCGGGTAGTATTTTGACGCCTGCGATTTTAGAACCACAGGGATTGGTTAGCAAATCAGTCTCGGGACAACAAGGAAGTAAAAAGGTTATTGTCGCGGGTGCGGGCATCACGGGACTATGTTGTGCTTATGAATTAATGAAAAGCGGTCATGAAGTGGTTGTGATGGAAGCGACAGGCCGGTATGGAGGTCATGTGTTTACCGGACGGGATGGTTTGTCAGATGGGCTATATGCCGATTTTGGAGCGGATCATATTACCAAACCGGGTTACGAAAAGTTTTTTGATTATATCAGTGAATTTAATCTTACCGCCCTTCCTTATCCGCATGCGGAGGGTTCTGATGCAGCGCCTGGCCGAAATGCACTTAAAATGATTGAAGGCAAGTTCTATGCTGAAGAAATGCTGAAGGATCCTGCCCTACTGAAGAAATTTGGTTTCAATGAAAAGGAAGCCGGCTTTCTTTCGCAAAATCCCTGGTATGCTCTTCAATCGCTGTACCTTAAACCATACATGGGTAAGTTTACCGATCCCTCTCAACCCTTTGGTGCTGGGTACGATGATTTGGATAAAATTTCCTTAGCTGATCTTTATAAAAAAGAAGGGGCTTCTCCAGCCGCACTCCGGTTTCTTGGCGGTGGCAACACGTCGGCGCTATATGCCTTGTGGAGGTCCGCCGTAATGCAGTTCCGTGGCATACCCCTTTCGGAAGGCGACACCTACCATCTTAAGGGGGGTAATGAACAATTACCTATCGCTTTCGCGAAACGGTTAGGGACACACGTAAAGTTAAACCATCCGATCCTTGGTATTCAGCATGACAACCGCAGTGTTACTGTTAGCTATAAAGCATTTGGTTATGATGACCCCCAAAAAATGACCGCGGACGTACTCGTTAACTGCATTACCCTGCCGGTGTTCAGGAAGATTCCCGTAACACCTGCTTTATCTCCCGCAAAACAATGGGTGGTCGATAATATGGCCTACTCTTCGCATCCCTTTTATGTATTTGAGGCAAGTTCCCGGTTTTGGCTGGACGATGGTTTCAAAAGCATTAATATGGAGTTTGAACATCCGGACATCTCTTCTATATGGGAAGAAACCAATGAAGTGGAATCCAACCGGATTATTTTGAAAGCGTATGGCCCCGGGGGCCTTTCTGCCCAACGGGTCTTAGCCGCTTTCAGGAAAGTATATCCCGGCAAGCGCGATACCATTGAACAGGCCCTTACAAAGGACTGGACGACTGACCGGTTTGCTCCTGCCTGTGAAATGGAGCCATTTCCCATTGGACAAATGCATAAATTCTGGCCGCAAATAATGATGCCGGAGGGACGGATTTATTTTGCGGGGACGTATGCTGATAATATGAGTCGCGGGATGGAATCCTGCCTACGCTCTGCTCAACGGGTTGCACAGGAAATCAACAAACTTTAATGTAACTTTTCACGGCGATGATCCAGTATCCAGCATCCGGTATCTAGCAGAAGCCTCTCTGAAATACCGGGCGTTGCAAAAAATGCAGGTACACGTTGGCGTGAGACTGGGCAGGCTCTCCAGCAAAGAGATGAAAAACCTGGGGTGATTGAAGATGAATGCTTTTATAAATACGGTCAGCCGGGGATCGTCAGACCGTATTAAGAGTCTGCAGGTTCTTTTTTTCACGGACCTTAATAGCCCATGTTTCAAGCATCGTCACGAGCTCTTCGAGTTTAACAGGCTTGCTTAAAAAATCGTCCATGCCCGCGTCCAGGCATTTATCCCTGTCTTCTTTCATGGCATTCGCTGTCATAGCAATGATGACAGGTTGCAGTTCCAGACCTCTTCGTATTATTCTTGTAGCCTCCAGACCATCCATCTCCGGCATTTGCACATCCATCAATATTAAATCATAATGTTGCTGCGAAATCATTTCCAATACCTCCTGCCCATTCTCTGCCAGTCCTGCTTCATATCCCAATTTCCCAAGAATTTTTATTGCCAGTTTCTGGTTGATAAGATTATCTTCCGCAACAAGTACATGCATGGGGTACTTCGCTGCAAAATCCGCTGAGAGTGTCTGTTTAACAGGTTGAACTTCGGCTACCTGTTTAGTTTTTCCCCTCAGCTCATTAATCATTAGCTTACACAACATCTCCTGCTTAATCGGCTTGGTCAGTATGGATCTGAACAATCCGGAATATCTTTTATTCCGTTCATCCCCTACCGAACTTAACAGGATAACGGGAAGCTCCGGATAAAGCTGTTGTACATGGCGGGCCAATCCACAGCCATCCATATCGGGCATTTGCATATCAGTAAGCAATAGATCAAAACGTCCTTCTTTTGACAATATCTCCAGCGCTTCGTGTCCCGAACTTGCCAAGGTTGGCAATAGTTTCCATATGGCCAGTTGATTTTTCAAAATGCTGCGGTTCGTTAAATTATCATCGACTACCAGTATCCGTTTTCCTTCCAACCCAGCCATGTGATTGGTAACGTGCGTACGCAATGTTTGTGAACTGGCTACCGATTGAATGGTGAAATTAAATGTGGTGCCCTGGCCCTCTTGGCTTTCAACATCAATAGTGCCGCCCATCAACCCAATTAATTTTTCGCAAATTATAAGACCCAATCCGGTTCCCCCATATTTACGGGTGGTGGATGAATCAACCTGCGAAAAAGCTTTAAACAAACGTTGCATTTTATCTGCCGGGATACCAATGCCGGTATCACGCACTTCAAAACGTAATTCCATTTCGCCGCTCTCAGCTTCGTTAGCCAAATGAACTCCGACAAATATTTCCCCGCGTTCGGTAAACTTGATGGCATTACTTACCAGGTTCATTAATATCTGCCTCAATCGTAAACTATCGCCAATGATCTGGGCAGGAACATCATGATCTATCTCATAGATAAGATCTAGTGCTAATGCACCAGCTTTTCCTGCAAATACATCCAGTACCTCTTCGATACAGGTGCGTAAATCGAAATCGCGGGATTCAAGATCCATGTTGCCTGATTCTATTTTAGAAAAATCAAGGATATCGTTGATCACGGTCAGCAGCGCTTCGCCGCAGGTGCTGATCGCTTTTGCATATTCCAGTTGCTCTTCGGTTAATTTGGTTTCGGATAAAAGGGAAGCCATGCCTATTACACCATTCATGGGGGTCCGGATCTCATGACTCATCGTAGCCAGGAAGGAGCTCTTCGCCTTGTTGGCAAGATCCGCTTCCATACGGGCTTTCCGTTCTTCTTCGTTTATATGTACCAGCTGAACCGTTTGTTCCTGCACTTTTCTTTCCAGATTCTCCCGTTGCCTCTTTATGATATTAATCCTGAACAGGTAAAAGGCAAGAACGCTTCCTGCGATGGCCAGTATGGCAATCATCCTAAACCACCAGGTTAACCAGAATGGAGGCCTAATGATAAGCTGTACCGATATGGTACGGGTGGACCAACCGCCTTCATTATTCAAGCCTTTTACCTTGAAAATATATTTCCCCGGATCCAGGTTGGTATAAGTTGCTGTGCGGTTAGTGCCGATCTCATTCCAGTTTTTGTCAAAGCCTTCCAGCATGTAGGCATAATTCTTTTTTTCTGTTGTTGAATATATTAATGAAGCAAACTCAAATGAAATAACAGAACTTTTGTAGGGCAACGTTATTACTTTTGTTTCTGTGATATTGGTTTTTAACGGAGAAGGATCATTGGCATCTTTAGCGATCGGCACCCTTTTATTGAAAATCTGAAAGTCAGTTAATACCAAGGGTGGTTCGAATGGATCTTCCTTGATTTTTTCAGGATAAAACTTATTGAAGCCATTGATACCACCAAAATACAGGGCTCCTGAAGCGCTTTTACATACGGCTCCCATTTTGAATTCATTGGATTGCAGGCCGTCCTCCACGCCAAAATTTCTAAATGTTTTATTGGCCAGATCAAAACGCGATAATCCTTTATTGGTACTAATCCAAAGATTGCCTTTAGCATCTTCCAATAATCCTAAAATTACGTCATTGGGCAGGCCATCAGCCGTGGTGTATGTTGTAAATATTTTTTTATTTGTATCAAAGTAATCTAATCCTACCCGGGTAGCTACCCACAAATTGCCGGATTTATCTTCATACATATAGCAGACCCTGTTATCACTCAGACTGTTTTTATCTTCGCTATGTAAAAAGCCGGTGAAGCTCCTGGTCTTTTTATTAAAAAATTGCAATCCTCCGCCGTCAGTTCCTATCAAAAGATTGCCTTTACTATCTTCCGTTATCGCACTAATTTTCCGGGTTCGCAAATTCCCACTGTTGTCCTCAAACCGGGTAAATGAATTATTGAGGGGATTATAAAGATTCAATCCGCCATTATAGGTACCGATCCAGATGTTCCGGTCGCGGTCTTCAAAGATAACCCAGCCATTATTACAGCTTAAACTGGAAGCATCGGCCGGATCATTTTTAAAATGTTTGTACGTATTTTTTTGAGGATTAAAAACTGTTACGCCATCGTTCCAGGTACCTACCCATACATTTCCCTGGTGGTCCTCGCATACACTCAGTACATAATCGCCACAGATACTATTTTTATTTCCTTCTGCATGCAGGAAATGGGTGAAGTTTTTTGTTGCCGGATCAAAGAGGTTCAGCCCACCGCCGTCGGTACCGATCCATATTTTACCGGCGGTATTTTCCACCATCGATAACACATTGTTATTATTCAGGCTGTTTTTTGCCAGCGTATGTTTGTAGTGTTCAAATTTATTGCTGTTCTTGTTAACGATGTTAACGCCTCCGGCAAATGTGCCAATCCACATATTATCATTCTTATCCTTACAGATAATATCGATGGAATTATGGCTGATGCTATTATTATCTATTTCATCGTGCTGGTAATTCTGAAAGATCCTTGTGTCAGGGTTATAAATACTTAAACCCCCGTTTTCCGTTCCTATCCACAGGTTGCCAATGTCATCTTCTGCGATGGTAAATACGGCGTCCGCCGGCAAGCTGTTGCTGTTGTGCTTTTCATGCATAAAGCGGCGGAATTTTCCTGTACTTCTGTCGAAGAGATTTAATCCGCCTCCAAAAGTTCCAACCCAGAGCCTGCGTTTACTATCTTCAAAAATCACTGATACGTTATTGTTACTCAGCGAGCTACTATCATTTTTATCATATCGGAAATGTGTAAATGTTTTTGTTTTTTTGTCAAATAAACTAAGACCATTTTCAAAGGTTCCCACCCAGACCCGGTGTTCCTTGTCTTCAAATACATACCGCGCGTCCACATCGTAGCGGGTAAACCGGTTTTGCCGGGGTTCAAAATAAGCTAAACCGCTCTCTGTATTTATCCATAAATTCCCCTCACTATCCTTGCTTAAACCCGTTAGCAAATCGCTGGTAATGCTGTTTTTGTTTTCAGGCTTGTTAGTAAAATGAGTAAAGGCCTCCTTTTGTTTATCATAGCGGTTTAAACCGCCGCCCCTGGTAGCTATCCAGATAATTCCTTCCGCATCTTCCACCATGCCGGTGATGAAATTATTATTGATGCTATTGCTGTCTTTTGCAACATTTTTATAGGTCGTAAACTTGTACCCGTCATATTTATTCAATCCGTCACGGGTGCCAAACCACATGAATCCCCGGCTACCCTGTAAGATGCACATCACATTATTCTGCGACAATCCGTTGTTGAGATCCAGGTGCTCAAACTTCAGGTTT
>JAOQAL010000405.1 GCA_025963615.1 Chitinophagaceae bacterium
AAAAAATTAAGTCATCATTTAAAATTTCTTTTTAAAGCAATATTGACACATGAAGCATAAGTTAATAATATTATTATCATCTATAGGATTACTGGCATTGATGGAAGGGAATGCACAGGAAAAGAAAATAATCTCCTTAAATGAAGCTATTGAATTGAGTATTAAAAACAGCCACCAGCTGAAAAACAACCAGGCGAAGATTGAGGAAGCTACGGCTGCATTAAAAGAAGCCACCGAAAAAAGGCTGCCCAATGCATCGGTTTCGGGTTCTTACCTGCGTTTAAACAGTGCCAATTTTGATCTTAAAACGAAAAGCAATAGTGGAACTGGAGGCACGCCGGCTGAAACGCCTAAAGTGTCCCAGGCGATGTATGGGTTACTGAATATTTCGCTTCCAATCTATTCAGGGGGGCGCATTAAATATGGCATTGAATCTTCCCGTTACCTGGAACAGGCTGCCAAATTAGATGCAGAAGATGACCGGGACGAAATAATCCAAAATACTATTGAAGCTTTTGCCAATTTGTTTAAAGCAAAAACAGCCGTGAGCCTGGTAAAGGAAAATTTGTTGCAATCGCAACAACGGGCTAAAGATTTCACTAACCTGGAAAAAAATGGGTTGCTGGCCCGCAATGATTTACTGAAAGCAGAACTCCAATCTTCCAATACAGAGCTTAGTTTGGTTGATGCGGAAAACAATTGGCAACTGGCGAATATAAATATGAACCTGATGCTCGGCTTGCCGGATGCGACTGAAATAGTTTTAGATACCGCGGGTATTGAAAAAAGAGATGATGCCAGGACCCTGGAAGATTTTGTACAGTCTGCTACCAACAACCGTAAGGATATGGCCGCGCTGTCCCTGAGAAAAAAAGCGGCGGAATCAGGCGTAAAAGTTTCTAAAAGCGAGCTGTATCCCAGCTTGCAGCTAACCGGTGGTTATATAGCGGCAGATATCCCCAATGTTTTTACTGTTACCAATGCGGTCAATATCGGAGCGGGTATTTCTTACAATATCGCCTCCTGGTGGAAAACAAAAGCCAAAGTGCAGCAGGCGGATGCACGGGTGAAACAGTTTGCAGAAAACCAGGCCATGCTGAATGATAACATCCGGCTGCAGGTAAACAAAAGTTATCTCACGCTGCTGAGCAACCGGAAAAAAATTGAAGTATATGCGAAAGCGGTAACCCAGGCGCAGGAAAATTACCGAATTGTCAAAAATAAATTTGATAATAACCTCGCAACGACTACCGATTTGCTGGAAGCGGATGTGGCGCAATTGCAGGCCCGGCTGAATTATACACTTTCGAGGGCTGATGCTTTTGTAGCCTATAATAAATTATTGCAGACAGCGGGAATTTCCATTACCGATTTTAAAAACAAATAAAAAACAATAAACGCTATTTAATATGGAAGCAAATAATACCGGAACACAGGCAGCTCCCAAAAAAAGAAACCCTGTTTTTATAATTATACTTACTGTACTTGTTCTCGGCGGAGGTGCCTTTGGCCTTTCCAAATACCTGCATGCTTTGCATCATGAAGATACAGACGATGCACAGGTCAGCGCGGATATCAGTCTTGTTATTCCCCGTATTGCAGGCTATGTGACCGATGTACGGGTGCGTGATAACCAGGTGGTAAAAAAAGGCGATACCCTGGTCATACTGGATAACAGGGATTACCAGATAAAACTGGAGGAAGCGCAGGCAGCTTTCCTTACTGCACAAAGTAATCTTAACAGCGCCAAAGCGGTTAGTCATGCGGCAATAGCCAATATCGCTACATCACAGGCTTCGATCGGCACCCTGGATGCTCAGATAGAAGCGGCTAAAATCACGGTTTGGCGCGCTACGCAGGATTATGACCGTTATGCCAACCTTATTAAAGATCATTCCATTACCCAGCAGCAATATGAGCAGGCTCTGGCTGCAAAGCAAACAGCCGAAAAGCAATTAGCGATTATTGAAGAGCAAAAGAAGCAGGCATCGCAGCAAACCAAGGCGGTATCTGTTCAAAGTACCGCTACGTCACAACAAATCGGTGTGGCTGATGCGACTATCCGTCAACGGCAGGTAGATATTGATGCCGCCAAACTGAATCTTTCTTATACTGTCATTACCGCTCCGCAAGACGGATTGGTATCAAAAATAAATATACAGCCCGGCCAGTTTTTACAGGCAGGTCAGGCATTATTCAGTATTGTTCACAGCGAAAGTATCTGGGTGGTTGCAAATTTTAAAGAAACGCAACTCGATAAAATGAAGGTGGGGCAGAAGGTCATAGTAAAGGCGGATGCATACGATGGGCATGGCTTCCAGGCGGTGCTGTCTTCCTTTTCACCGGCTACCGGTTCCACCTTCGCATTACTTCCTCCGGATAATGCGAGTGGGAATTTTGTAAAAGTAGTACAACGGTTACCGGTGAAAATTGAATTTACCGATACGAATGATTCACTGGTAAAGAAACTTCGCCCGGGCATGAATGTACTGGTTGATGTACACCTGGATTAAATAGAGACCCATTGCCGGCGGGTGGTCCCTGGTAAATAGGAATGTAATGGATAAATGATTAACCTTATTTTTTAACGTTAAAGTTTTTTAGTAGTACGAAAGCCAGATTCTACTACAATTGACAACTCACCACGTACAACATATATGCAACAAAATTCATTGGTTGAATATGGTTCCCGAAGGGTGATTATAACCCTTACGGCCATCATCTGCGCTTTACTTGAAATTGTGGATACCACCATTGTAAATGTAGCGTTGAATGACATGAAAGGTAATCTTGGCGCCACAACAAGCGAAGTCGGCTGGGTGGTTACGGCTTATGCAATCGGCAATGTTATTATTATACCCATGACCAGCTGGCTGGCACAACAATTTGGCCGGCGAAATTATTTTGCCACTTCGATTGTCTTATTTACTATCTGTTCTTTCCTCTGCGGCAATGCATCGGGAATTGTAGAATTAATAATTTTCCGTTTTATACAGGGTATTGGTGGCGGGGCTTTGTTAGTTACATCACAAACCATCATTACGGAGAGTTATCCGGTGGAAAAACGGGGAATGGCGCAGGCTATTTATGGCTTAGGCGTAATTGTGGGTCCTACACTAGGACCTCCGCTGGGCGGTTATATTGTTGAACATTTTTCGTGGCCCTATATATTTTATATCAATATACCGCTGGGTGTTATTGCTGCGTTAATGACTCTTCAGTTTGTAAGAAGTCCTAAATATTCCGAGAAAAGTTCAATGGCTGATATTGACTGGGGCGGAATCGGTTTGCTGGCGGTATTTGTGGGATCACTACAATATATACTGGAAAAAGGACAGGAGGATGACTGGTTCAATAGCAGTACCATTGTAATACTCACGGTCACGGCCGTACTCGGAGCTTTTTTCTTTATATGGCGTGAATTGACCTTTCGAAATCCGATTGTTAATTTAAGGGCATTAAAAAATGGCAACCTGCGGGTAGGAACCGGTCTTTCATTCATCATGGGGTTCGGTTTGTATGGCACTACGTTTATCATTCCATTGTATACACAGGCCACCTTAGGCTGGACCCCCGCACAAGCGGGTTTGCTGATGGTTCCCGCAGCATTAATGACTGCTTTTATGATGCCATTGATCGGGCAATTATTACAAAAAGGTGTTCCACAGCAATATCTTGTGGCGATTGGGATGCTTGGATTTTTCTTCTTTTGTTTCTGGGGATATAAAATTTTAACGCCGGATACCAGCAAGGACAATTTTTTCTGGATGCTGATGTTGCGTGGGATTGCCATGGGCATGTTATTTATTCCAATTACAACCCTGTCATTAAGTACGCTGAAGGGAAAGCAGATAGGGGATGGGGCCGCCTTTACCGGAATGATGCGGCAATTGGGCGGTTCGTTTGGGATAGCAGCCATTACTACGTTTATGGCTACACGTAATATGCTGCATCGCAGTGACCTGGTCAGTAAATTGGATATCACGAATCCGGCTACACAAAACCGGGTTAATGCACTGCAGCATGGTTTTATGGCAAAGGGAATTCCGGCGAATATTGCGCAGCAGGATGCCTATAAAGCCCTGGATTATGCGGTGACCAAACAGGCATCTGTTCTTTCCTACATGGATGTGTTTCTTTATACAGGTGTGCTGTTCCTGGCTTGCATTCCGCTGGTTTTATTGGTAAAGGGGAATAAAGGAAAAAAGATCAGCCTGGCGGAAGCGGCTCACTAAACTGATCTCAACGCAGACTGGCTGAATTTAG
>JAOQAL010000799.1 GCA_025963615.1 Chitinophagaceae bacterium
GGATGGTCAGGAACTTGTTATTCCCATCGCTGATTACTTTTTGCAGCTGTGTGCCCTCTTTACTTCCGATAGGATCATAATAATTTGTTGTATAATTAGCCTCGCTTTTATTTTTACCAGAGAAGAAATTCAGATCAGCCGTCCATTCTTCACCTTCTTTGGCAAAATTGTGTTTCATGCCCAATTGCAGGCCGTTGGCGTTAAACTCCCTGGAAGAATTTGAAATTCGCTGGCTATAATCGGTTGTACTGATGGAGTTGATAATGCTAGCGGTATTTATGTCAATCGTCTCCCCGGGTTTGAATTGTCCATGAACTTTGATACCGCTTGCGGAAAGAGTCGTTCTGTTGGTTATAAAATAGTCAAGTCCCAGCTTTCCAAATATAAAAGCCCCTTTTGTTTTATTCAGGTTGTTTTGTAAAATATTTATATCGGAGCTGTCAGTATAGTTATAACGGTTCGTAGTACCCGTAGTCTGGTTTCTCATCCGGTTCATCATCACCGCGGCGGAAAAATTGATTTTATTCTGTCTTATATTAAAATTGCCACCGCCATTATAACCCCCTCTTCTGTCACCGCCAGCCATCAGGTTACCATTGTAGCCCGCTTTCTTGTTTTTCTTTAAAACAATGTTTAAAATTCCCGCATTGCCACCAGAGGCGTCATACTTCGCGGATGGATTGGTAATTACTTCCACGCTTTCGATGGCATCGGCGGGTATCTGGTCGAGGGAAAGGGTAGTCGGCCGGCCATCAATATATAATTGCGGCGCCGCGTTTCTTAATTTTACATTGCCGTCAATGTCTACCTGCACCGACGGAACATTGCGCATAACATCTACCGCGGTACCGCCAGCCGTTACAATATTTTTGTCAACATTAAAAGTTTTTTTATCAATGTCCAGCGTCATCAATGGTTTGCTGGAAGTAACCACCACGCCTTGTAATTGTTTGACATCATTTTGAAGCTTGATATTGCCAAGGTCTTTATCAAAGGCATTTAATGCTTTGCTCATTTGTTGCGAAGCATCGCCGTTCGGCTTGGCACCGCCGCCATCCATTTTAAATTGGAATGAAATGTCCTGTTGATAGGGTTCATATCCTGTAGCCGTGATCTTCAATTTGAGTTTCCCAAACATGGGCAATTCTTCCAGGCTAAACTCTCCGTTGGCTTTGGTAGTCATTCCTTTCAGAAGCACTTCCTTGGTTTTTTTGCTGACAGTATCAAATTTAGAGCGAAGCAGTATAACCGAAGCACCTCCAAGGCCCTTACCAGCGCTGTCCGTCAGCTTACCATAGATATGGCCAATATTAGCCTGCGGACCACCTGCCGCTCCCGGCATTTGTGCTGAAGCAACCAAAGAGCCCATTATCACAAAAGCAATCAATAGATATTTTTTCATAAAGATTATTTACTGTGCAAAAATATCCGCAGAAAGGCTAGCTATACAGTAAATGAGACGAGCGGTAAAAAAGCTGCGACGAAATTCGCAGCCGGTCAACGAACCTGAAGCGTTTTCCAGGCTGGTGGCTGCCTGCTGCAATTTCTGGGACGGGCAAAAAAAATCTGCGGGATTTCGCCCGCAGATGACAAGATTTATACAAGAAGTGAAATGGTCTTCTGACTGGTGCTTATTTAGGCATTTCAAAAATCTTCGGATCAACCTCTTTGTTAATTTCTACCTTGTTGACCGTGGCAGAAAATGAAAAATTTCCTCCCATGTCGGTATCAATTTTATGGGGGATTACATAACCAAAGTCTGTTTTCTGGTAATCGGAAAAAGAAATGGTTATTTCTACGGGTTGTCCCATCATATCACCTTGTTTTACCGCCTTTTTAAGGTAATACGTAGCAGGATCTATGAAATAAGTGGTAAAACTGCTGTCCTTGCCGGTGATTTTAATTTTATACAGATCGCCCTCTTTGCCCAATAATTCAGCTTTGCTGCCATTGGCAGCGTAATTGAACAATTCACCACCAACAAATATCTGGTCCCTTGCCGCTTTGTATTGTTCATCCGGTAAAGCCTGCGCTGTGCTGCTGCCAGCCATGGGGTTAATCATCCATCCGCCCTTATCATTCAGCGCCTGGATGATTTTTGAACCATTAAATTCTGTTTCACTTTTGAAACCTTTGCCATTGAGGATTGTAACCGTGACCGGCGCATCATTTCCCATAATCTGTGCCGTACTTTCAGTATATATGGATTTGATCTTGCTGATCTTGTCTTTACCACCGACCGCATCCATGCTTTTGCTGATCACTTCATCAGCAGTTTGACCAAAAGAATATACTGCAGAGAGCATCGTGGCGGAGACTAGTAAAAAAATTTTTGATAATTTCATTGTAACAGTGTTTAAAATTTTAAAGTTTATAATTCTTGTCGCTGAAACAGGAAGATTCAAAATTCCTGTCAAAAGTTGCTTAGATGACAATAAGGACTGAAAATAAATAAAATCTGACCATTCGATTCCCATTTAGCTTGATTTCCCGGTAAGAGTACCAATCGTATCCCGGTAATTATCGCTCACCGGAATTTCCATGGTGCCCAGGAATACACTGTTTTTACGGACAGCGGTAACATGCTGTTTTGAAATAATAAATGACTTGTGAATGCGGAGAAATTGCGTCGCAGGCAACTCTTCTTCCATAGACTTCATGCTCATCCGGGTGATAACGGGCCTTGCAGAATTTTTTAAATTTATTTTGATGTAATCTTTCAGGCCTTCAATCCAGGTAATTTCGGAAAGCACCACTTTTAAAAGACTATAATCTACATTCACAAAAATATAATCCGGTGCCGGTTCATTGATGCTATGATTTTTATTTCGCAGCTGGTACAGTTCCCAGGCTTTATTACAGGCTTTTATAAAACGATCCAGGGAAACGGGTTTCACCAGGTAATCCACCACGTCTAAATTAAAACCTTCCAATGCATACTTTTCATAGGCGGTAATCAGGATAGCCATGGGCTTTTGAGTAAGGCTTTGCAAAAATTGCAGACCGGTTAACCCGGGCATTTGTATATCGAGAAAAATAAGATCAACCGTTTGTCCCTGCAGCACTTTCATAGCTTCCATCGCGTTATTGCATTTGGCAACGAGTAGCAGGTAAGGAACTTTGCTGATATTATCTTCCAGCAATTCCAGCGCCAGGGGCTCGTCATCTATGGCAATGCAGCGTAACATCAGCGAAGATTGAGTTGAAGCGATACTGTAAACCAATCGCCATTTTTGTTGATCAGCAAAGTATGGTTTTTATCGTATAATAAATTTAGTCTTCTTTTTACATTGGTGAGTCCGATGCCCGAAGTTTTGTCCTTTATTTCTTCCGTTGCGTCATTGTACCGGTTGCGCACCATAAACTGCAGGATATTATTTTTGGCCTTCAGCTCAATATCAATTTGTGCGTTTTCAAAGAAGCCGGTTCCATGTTTAATGGCGTTTTCCACAAAAGGGATCAGCAGCATCGGTTCAATTTCATAATGGTTATCTACTTCGTTGAGTGATACATTAAAAGAAACATTTTTCCCAAAGCGTTGTTTTTGAAGGTCAATATAACTTTGGAGGTATTCTGTTTCTTTTTCCAGTGCCACTTTCTCTTCATCGGCTTCATAAATCATATAACGCATCAGCGATGATAATTTAATCAGTGAAGGTTCCAGCTGATCTGATTGTTTGCGGGCAAGCGCTACCATATTGTTCAGCACATTAAACATGAAATGAGGGCTTGCCTGTGAACGCAAAAGGCCCAATTCGGTTTTCAGGTTTTCATTTTCCTTTTCCTTGGCTATCCGGTCTGCTTTTGATTTATCGCTGATCAGCCTGAAAGCAATGCTGGAGGCGAGAAAGAAAAGGAAGATGAACAGGTTGAACAGGATATGATTTGGTAAACTAAAATGAAAAGGTTGCCTGAAGTTTATAAATACAACGGCTTGCAGGAATAATATAACGATAAAGCAAACGGTGATGGATATTATGTATTGCCAGTATTTGTTTCGATAGATGAAACGGGGAACAATCAAATAAGCATTAAGATAAAAGAAGCCGATCCATATCAGGTTACCTAAAACATAATTGATGGCGGCGTATAAGGCACTTACTTCTTCTTTTGCCGGCCCCGGTTTATCATTTCCATCGGATCTCCGTAATAAGAAAGGCAATGAAAAAAGTAATATCCATGCTGCTGCATGCAACATCACGGTTACCCACTTTTTCGTATGCCATGCTGGTTTCATCTGGGCAAAATAAACACTTAATGGCTACAAAGACCCCGCTTTTGAAAATATTGCGACGAAACGATTTTTTTTTGCTACGAAATTGACATTTAATTCAGGTCCATTTTCTACGGGCCCGGCATGGGAATGTAAATAAAGCGGCCCGGAAGCCCCGTTTTATCCTTCAGGCTTTTTGCAGGATGAAAAAAGGGGGAGGAAGTTTTTTTTTAAAATATTAGTCTACTTATTTTGTAGGGTAATAAAATTCTTATAAGTTTGTGTTCAAATATTTTCTTCTCATGCAAAATCTGGAATCAGGTTTTTTTATCGAAAAGTTCCCAGGCAACACGGTCAGCCAATATTCTATGTGTTGTTGTTAAGCTTTATTTACTGTCCGTTTGTCTTATTACACTTGCCTGCCACTCTCAAAGCGGAAAATGAAAAATTGGAATCTTAATTGATAATCTATTTAAACAAATTATGGTATACAGAAAAAAATTATGTCGTGATGGTCCGCGGGGTGACTGAGGCATAAACTATTAACAAAATGGCCGGAAACTGTTGACGCAGCTCCGGCCTGAATTAAACAAGGCTTCTTTGGAAAGAAAACAGACCAGCGGTAAACCGCAGGCTGCAGACCTTATTATTTAATTACAAATCAAAACTAATGAAAAAGAATTTAAAGATTGTGATGGGGCTACTGCTACTGACCCCCCTGGTGATTTTTGCACAATCTTCGACGGAACCAGTGATTAATTCAACATTGGATGGCAGAGTGATAGACGCTAAAACAAAAACTCCTTTAGACGGTGCTACCGTACAGATTAAGGGAACAACACACAAAGCATCAACGGATAATAACGGAAAGTTTTATTTTAAGACAGGTCAAAAGTTTCCCTACACCTTATTGGTAAGCTTTGTTGGGTACCAGACACAGGAAACATTGGCCAGCGAGTCCAGCATTGAGGTGGGATTGGTTGAGGGCGAAAGCCAGTTAAGCGAAGTGGTGATAGTCGGCTATGGAACTCAAAAAAGAAGTGACATTACCGGTTCTGTAGCTACTGTTTCCAAAAATAATCTTACACAGCCCGCAGTTGCATTCGACAATCTGCTACAGGGAGCTGTATCGGGAGTAGCTGTTACACAGAGTTCAGGCCAGCCCGGCAGTACCGCCACCATAAGAATACGGGGAGGCAATTCAATCAATTTTGGTAATGATCCCTTATACGTAATCGATGGCTTTATTGTCTATAATAATAATAGCTATTCGAATACGGCGGCCGGTAGTGGCTCGGGAGTTAACGCACTTTCCAGTATAAATCCCAGTGATATTGAGTCGATCGATGTATTGAAGGATGCATCCGCAACAGCCATATATGGTTCCAGGGGTGCCAATGGGGTCGTAATTATTACCACACGCCGGGGTAAAAAAGGTAAAAATGATATCAATTACAGCGCCTATGCCGGACAACAAAAAATTACGAATAAACTCTCCTTATTGAATGCTTCTCAATGGGCGGCCTTGGTAAATGACATCAATGTAAGCGATAATGTAGCTAAAACATTTAGCGACTCCGCGATGACAGCACTGGGCCAGGGATCGGATTGGCAAAGTTCGGCTCTTCGTGATGCAACGATTCAAAAT
>JAOQAL010000514.1 GCA_025963615.1 Chitinophagaceae bacterium
TATTATTCAATACTGAACGTAGCCAAATAGATTTATTTACTGCAAGAAACAAAAGGCTTTTACCTGAGGGGCCAGGTGCATTAGGATATTACATTGGATTTAAAATTTGCGAAAATTACACACTGCACCATGGGGCAAACTCATGGAAAAACATTTTCACATTGCCTGTGAACGACCTTTTAAAACAATCAGGGATTATGTCAGAAGGGGCAAATTAATTTGTAAAACTAAGTGGTGCCGTGATTTATTTACTTCAATATTTTAAAAAATAACATTATCAATAACTGAGTATGAAAAAAATTATACAAATAGTAATCCTTTTTATTATCGTGTTATCACCAGGTTTTTCCAATTCTTATGATTTAAAACCCCATGTAAATAACCATTTTAAATTACGAAGCGGGCAAGAGAATTATACCGATACAAAATCCATAGATATTGGCGGTATGACTCTTGTTATCTCTGGCTCATGGACGGCGCAGGTGTTTCATATCGTTGATCAATTGTCTGAATGGAACCAATATGCTCATCGCCAATATATTCGCTGGGCATCGAAGACGCTTATTCTTAACCAGCAAGATCGGGACTTGCTTGGTCGGCATGCGGCGTTAAGAAAGGCACACACTAATTCGGATGATTTCGATCAGTCCTTTTTGACAGATATGTCTATTGATGATGCAGCAACTGCATCAGTTAATGCTAAGCGGCTATCTTCGTCAGAAGCCGTTCAGGAACAAGAAATACTTTCATATTTCTCTATCCGGCTTGAGGTATTACGTCAACTTAGTGCCTTACAGGTAGGTAGTTTTTATAAACGACTCGAAGCGCAGAAAGCGTTGACTGGTGCATTTGTCAAAAAATTGCGGAACTTTACGCAAACTAAAGGAAAGCTGATCGTACCGGTATTTCTTGTTGTAAACCCTGAGGACGGAAGCGGGGGCGGTGAGGCCAACGGAGGCCGGTTGGTTATCGAAGTGCAGGAACATCCAGATCCGCTTTCGGGACTTATTCATGAATCGCTGCATTGGTTGCTTGCACCATATAAAGAACAAATAAAGACCGCGGCGGATTCGGTCGGAATCGGTTGGCAAGTGCTCAATGAAGGAATCGCTTATGCAATGGCACCTGGTCTGATAGAGGATGCCGGGGCGGCTGACCCGCTCGCGGATGCGCTTGTGCGAAATGTTTCACAGGGAAAATCATCTGCGGACCAGTATACACAATTTTATATGACAGCCCTCTTAATACGTCCGTTGTTACGATCCGCATTACAAAATGGAGAGAATATTAACTCATTTCTTCCTAAGGCGATTGATAAATTACACAAAATATACGGAACGCAACCGCGTTCAAAAACAGATTGACACCTGAGGATGAATTTCTCTTTTATGAAAGGTTATATTTTTTCCAATGAAGTAAACTCGTAGACCTTATTACATAGCCATGTATCTCAATAAAATCATGCCAATCCTATTGAAGAAAGGGTATAAGAGTAGAAATGGGCGGCATACGAAGATATACTTTCATCGGATGGTTCTCGGGTAGTGGTCTTATTCCAATAATTAATTGCACTCGTTGTATCGAACTCGTACACCATGCGTTCGGATATGGAACAAACCTGTTTGCTGATTTTATTTAACTATCTAATTATCAACATACTAAAATATGGCATAGATATTAAAGTACGTTAAATTGCATTTTCAAATGGCTTGCTCTTTTATTTTTCATTAAAAAAATATCATGGTTAAGAATTACTTAAAAACCGCGTGGCGCAGCTTATCCAGGAACAAGAGCTATGCTGTCATTAATATTTCAGGGTTAGCAATCGGCATTGCAGCTTGCCTGTTAATTTTTCTTATCGTTCAATTTGAAACCAGCTTCGACAATTTTCACAAAAAGAAAGATCATATCGTCAGGATTTTTACCGAATCTAAGAAACCGGCAGGAATCAGTTATGAATCTGGTGTTCCCTTACCTACGGCTGAAGGATTACGTTTAGACTATCCTCAACTGGAGGTCGCCTCGATATTTAAAAATAAAGGACAAATTACTATTACCAATAATAACCAGGTTCTAAAGAAATTTAAAGAACCAGACATCTATTTTGCTGAGCCAGAATTTTTCGATGTTTTTGATTTTGATTTTCTATCAGGTGATAAGAAAACAGCTCTGAAGGAACCAAATACAGTTTTATTAACACAGGATGTTGCGGCAAAATATTTTGGAAATTGGCGGGATGCTATCGGTAAAAACATTACCTATGAAAACAAAAATATTTTGAAGGTAACCGGTATCTTAAAGAATATGCCGGTAAACACGGATTTTAACCTCCAGATTGTGGTATCGTATGCAACACTAAACAATACCTATTTTAAGGAGGACCTGACAGATTGGGTAAGCAATTTCAGCTATTCTCATTGTTTCGTGGTATTACCGGGAAATTTATCTGTAGACCGGTTCAATACAGATCTGGCATCCTTTGTCAAAAAACACAAGCCCGCTGGGTATGCAAAAGTTGGAATGACTGCTATACCGTTGCTCGAAATGCACTATGACTCCAGGGCCGGGGTTTTTAGCGGACGCACATTTAGCAAGCAACTTATCAATGCCATCAGCCTTATTGGAATGTTCTTGCTGGTCATTGCCTGTGTCAATTTCATTAATCTGGCCACAGCCCAGGCCGTTAACCGCTCAAAGGAGGTTGGGGTACGTAAAGTGCTTGGCAGCAATCGTAGACAACTGGTCATGCAGTTTATGAGTGAAACATTTATCATCACATTTTTTGCAGTCTTGCTGGCGATTGCGGCGGCAGGTGCCGCGCTGCCCTATTTAAACAAATTGCTCGAAATAGAACTCACCAGTTCCTTTATTTATGATCCGGTGATTTTATTATTCCTTGGGGGCCTGATTGTTGGCGTAACCTTCCTGGCGGGCTTTTACCCGGCAATGGTTTTGTCCGGCTTCAACCCAATTATGGCGTTGAAAAGTAAAATCACAGTCAGGAGCGCCGGCGGTATATCTTTAAGGAGGGCATTGGTGGTTTTGCAATTTTGCATTGCCCAGGTATTGGTAATCGGTACATTGGTGATCATCAGCCAGATGGACTATTTTAAAAATAGATCTTTAGGCTTTGATAAAGATGCGATCATAAATGTGGCGGTTCCAACGGATAGTTTAAGCCAAACAAGAAAAGACGGGCTGCGAAATCAGCTCTTACAGCAACCTGGAATAAAAGCCGTAAGCTTTAGTTATGCAAGCCCCTCAGACAACGGAAGCTGGAGTACTGACTTTAAGTTCAACAATTCATCAAAGAAAACTGATTTTAATGCCAATTTAAAATGGGCCGATCCGGAATATTTCAAACTGTATAACCTTAAATTTGTGGCCGGCCATCCTTACGAAAAAAGCAACCAGGTGCGGGGATATGTGGTTAACGAAACCTTGCTTAAAAAATTAGGCATAAACGATCCAAAGGATGCCATCGGAAAAATCATTAATATATTTGATGATAAAACCAAGCTTGCTCCTATTGTTGGCGTAATAAAGGATTTCAATGTAACTTCCTTGCGGAAAGAGATTCCCGCTGTGATCATGGGTTCATGGCCGGATGTATACCAAAATATTGACATCAAGCTACAAGGCGGTGATATGAAGCAGTCGCTTGCTTCGGTAGGAAAATTATGGAGCAGCACTTTCACAGAGAACGTCTATGAGTTCACGTTCCTTGATGAAAAGGTCGCCAAATTTTACAGCAAAGAAGATCAGCTCTCCCAATTATATAAAGTATTTGCCGGCATTGCAATCTTCATTTCTTGTCTTGGGTTGTACGGTTTAATATCCTTTATGGCTGTACAGAAAACCAAGGAAGTGGGCATTCGCAAAACCCTTGGTGCATCAGTGGGGCATATTGTTTACCTATTCTCTAAAGAATTTACGCTGCTTATTATTGTTGCTTTTGCGATATCGGGTCCCATTGGCTATTATTTTATGCATAGTTGGTTACAGGCGTTTAGCTATAGGATAACTATAGGGCCAGGCATATTTTTATTGGCGATGGCGGTTTCGGTTGTTATCGCATGGCTAACCGTTGGGTATAAAGCGGTAACAGCAGCATTGGCAAACCCGGTTAAAAGCCTAAGGAGCGAGTAAGGGTTATATATAATATGATTTACGGTGGGTACTTAGTTCTTTGTTATCAATGAAAGCAATCCTGAAAAATACCATTACTGCACTGATCCGTCGATTGTTAGCGCTGAGATACCTATTAGAGCAAGCGCCAACCCGGTCCTTTCAAGAATGTGTTGAACAACAGGAAGAACTTACAATCCGTGAAGTGGTAATCAACGATATCCCGGCTTTAGCCGAGCTCTATATCTTAGCCTGTGCAAAGACCTCCTGGAATATCAAGGAACCGTCAAAGGCTAAACAACGGGCCTTGATACCGCAAAAACAACTTGAGATGATTGAAGGTAGCTGTTTTTTCCTGGTGGTCGAAAACATACAAGGGAAATTGGTAGGCTTTGCCAAAGGAAAAAGGTATAACCGCGAAGAGCTATCGATCTGCTCGGGCGAATTGACTAAGCTTTATTTGCTCAGTGCATATAATGGAATGGGTTTGGAAGCTAAATTGATAGACGCGGCCGCTCAGAAGATTTTAGGAATGGGGTTATCATGATTTGCCGCAGTAATGGTTTCGGTGGTAGTCGCATGGCTAACCGTTGATATAAAGCCATAACAGTAGTATTACCAAATCTGATGAAAAGCCTGAAGAGCGGTGAGGTCTTTATAAAATATGATTTATGTTGAGCACTTAAGTTAACTTAAAAACAATTTATCAATTGATCTAATGAAGGTCAGAAGAGTAGAATTTATACCCTGTTTGAGTTTCAATAATAAAACATTATAAATTTCCAGCATCATGATAAAAAATTATTTAAAGATTGCCTTTCGAAACCTTGAAAGAAATAAATTTTACTCTTTCCTGAATATTATTGGATTAGCGGCGGGTATTTGTGTGTTCATGCTGATTGCACAATATGTTGTATTTGAACGCAGTTATGAAAGCTTTATTCCTGATAGGGCTAATATCTACCGGGTTAGTCTTCAGTCTTACCGCAGCAATCAATTGATTTTAGCTACTGCGCAAAATTATCCCGGTGTAGGGCCGGAAATGAAAAATGAAATACCTGAAGTAATTAACTATGCCCGTTTGCTAAACATGGGATATAGAAATAATATCGTTATTACCAATGAAAATGCGAAACCAAATCCAATTGCCTTTAATCAAAGAAAATTCCTTTATGCGGACGCTTCTTTCCTGTCCATGATGAGCTACCAAATGGCAGCAGGTAACGCGAGTTCCGCTTTAGCTATGCCAAATACGGCAGTGATTTCGGAGAAATACGCAAAAATGTATTTTGGTAAAGAAGATGCCATCGGTAAAACCTTGCGATTGCAAGATGACGATTTAAATGATCAATTGGTAACTGTAACGGGCGTTTTTAAAAACCTCCCTTCAAATACACATTTAAAGTTTGATGTTTTATTTTCCTACAAAACTTTATTCAGTGATGATAAGTCCCGCCAGCGATTTGATCAAAACTGGACCCGTGAAAATATGTTTACCTACATTCGGTTGCGGCCAGGTACCGATCCCAAAATTGTAGAAGGAAAGCTGGCGGCTATTACTAATAAATACAGGACTCCGTTAAATCAGGGCAATGAAAAACAAAGACTCAGCCTTCAATCATTGAGTGACATTCATCTTTATTCAGATCTGGCGGAAGAACCGGAACCCAACGGGAGTGCTAATACAGTTTTCTTTATCAGTCTTATCGGGATATTTGTCTTAATGATTGCCTGGATCAATTATGTAAATCTTGCAACCGCAAGATCAATAAGCCGTGCCAAGGAAATCGGGGTTAGAAAAGTGGCCGGGGCTTTTAAACATCAATTGATATTTCAATTCCTGACGGAAGCTGCGTTAATAAATTTACTTTCACTGGTCATTGCTTATGCAATGGTGGTGTTTATATTGCCCTATTTTAACACTATTTCAGGGCTCTCTTTGAATATTTCTTATCTGACCAAATCATGGTATATTGGATTACTATTTATTATTTGGCTTATTGGATCATTGCTTTCAGGCTTTTATCCTGCCTGGGTGTTATCCTCGTTCAAACCGGTAGTGGTATTAAAAGGGCAGTTAAAAAACGCAACAAGTGGTATTCTGTTACGTAAGGGGCTGGTAGTTACCCAATTTATGGCTTCCGTTGCATTGATAGCAGGCACATTCATTGTGTATGCTCAATTAGATTTTATGCGGAACCGCAATATCGGTATGAATATTAACCAGGTATTGGTGATCGCCCGTCCCGGTCTTACCCCTGGTGGCCGGGGTGATTCGGCTTATAATGCCGCAATCGATGTTTTCAGGAATGAACTAAAAAGCAGTCCGGCGATTGAAGCGGTTTCAACCTCAATGACTATTCCGGGAAAACAACGTGAGTATAAGGAGACGATAAGAAATACGGGTACAAGTTCGGGTGGAATTATCGTTCGCACGAATAGTATGGATAATGATTTTCTGAATGTGTTTAAAATGAGGCTTGTCGCAGGAAGAAACTTTTCAAAGGACTACCCACGCGATCCGGAAACCTCCATTATTATCACTGAATCGGCTGCTCATTTATTGGGCTATACAAAAACAGGCGATGCGATTGGGAAATCGGTTACTTTGGTAGACGACCGTGGCAAGAACCGTATTATTGTCGGCGTGGTGAACGATTATCACCAGGTGTCTTTAAAGAAACATTTGGAACCGGGCATGTTCTATTGTGCCTTATATGGAGGAGGGTACTATTCGGTACGTATTAATATTAACCATCTTTCACAAACTATACTGCATGTACAGCAATCCTGGGCAAAGGCCTTTCCTGGAAATCCTTTTGAGTATTTTTTTCTCGATGATTATTTTAATCAACAGTATTCCAATGAGCAGAAATTTGGAAAATTGTTCACCACATTTGCGATTTTCGCCATAATCATCAGCTGCCTTGGGTTGTTTGGCCTTTCTGCGTTCACGGCAACACAACGCGTCAAAGAGATTGGTATACGTAAAGTATTAGGCGCTTCTGTAATCAATATCACAGCGATGTTGTCGAAAGATTTTTTAAAACTGGTCATAATAGCAGTAGCCATTGCATCCCCTGTGGCATGGCTTGTAATGGATAAATGGCTTCAGGATTTTGCCTATCATATCAATATCAGTTTATGGACGTTTATTTGCGCGGGTTTGGGGGCGATGTTTATTGCGTTGGTTACCGTAAGTTTCCAGGCAATAAAAGCCGCAATAATGAACCCGGTAAAAAGTCTAAGATCAGAATAAAACCCAATATCATGAATTTGCAACCTTAAACATAACGAATATGCTTAAAAATTATCATCGGATAGCTGCTAAGAATAAGATCATCACAGCCTTCAATATATTGGTGTTTGCTCAAGGTATTACTTCATTTATACTGATCGCCCGAGTAAGCGGCTATAAATAAATTTTTATGCCGTTAAGTAACTAAATGATTGAATTAACAAACTAAATCGGTTACTATGTTAAAAAACTATATAAAAATAGCCTGGCGTAATCTAATGAAAAATAAATTTTTTTCATTGATAAACATCATAGGGTTATCTGCCGGCCTGACCTGCTGTATGCTGATCACGGTTTACCTTCAATACGAAAATAGTTATGACAGCCACCAAACAAATATTGAAAATCTCTATCAGGTTGGCACCGCCTATGTCAAAAATGACGAGGTAGACCATAAAACCCCGACAACACCTGCACCTATTGCCGCTGCCATGAAATCGGAGTTTCCCGAGGTTGCCGAATGCACGCGGTTACTTAGCCTTTTTAGCGACGATAAAACACTTATACAATATAAACCTACACTTGGTGAGCGTAAATCATTCTTTGAGCAGAGTGGCTATTTGGCAGATGCTTCTTTTTTCAAGCTATTTAGTTACAATTTTATCGAAGGGAATACTAATGCGTTAAACAATCCTAATACCATCGTCCTTTCAGAGGATATAGCGCAAAAGATATTTGGCAGCCAATCCGCAATCAATAAAGTGGTGCATGTCAACAGCAATACAAATGGTGAATATGATTTTACGGTAACAGGGGTATTCCGCAAAGCAACAGCACCTTCGCATATTAAGGCAAACTTCTTTTTATCCTATACAGGCGGTGATTTGGAAAAAATCGTCAAAAGCATGGGTGTAAATTTTGCCTACAACAATGTATTTTATACTTATCTGTTATTAAAGCCAGGCACAAATGCCCGCCGGCTTGAAGCAAAATTCCCCGCGTTTATAAAAAAATATGCGGATAATGATCTGAAAGGCGCTGGCTATTATAAAAAGCAATTTTTAATCCCTGTAAGGCAACTCCACTTAACCACGGAAGTAACTACGAACGTAACCCCGCCGGCAAGCAAAACCTATTTATATGTGCTGGCTTCCATCGCCGTATTTACCTTATTGATAGCCTGTATCAATTTCATGAACCTTTCTACCGCCCGATCTTCAAAAAGGTCAGCCGAGGTAGGGGTACGCAAAGTATTGGGGGCAGAAAGGTCCGCATTAATACGGCAGTTTTTAGGCGAATCAATTTTAATGAGCCTTCTTGCTTTTATATTGGCGGTCTGCATTGTCCTGTTATTACTGCCGGTATTTAACCAGGTATCAGGCAGGGAGATCATGCTTTCATTCATTGATAACCGAGGTTTGTTTGCTGTTTTTTTAGTGATGGCTATAATAACAGGAATTATCGCCGGAAGTTATCCTGCCTTCTATTTGTCCTCATTTAATCCGGTTAAGGTATTAAAAGGCAGAATATCTAATTCGCTCGCAGTTCTGGCCATCCGTAAGGGGCTGGTTGTTTTCCAATTTATGATCTCTGTAATTCTGATTATTGCCTCAGTTGTGATAGCCCGGCAAATGCGTTATATGCGTAGCGCAGATCTCGGTTTTACCAAAGACCAGCAAATCATTATTCCTCTCCGTACAACAAATTCAAAAGCGATTTATGCATCGCTTAAGAAAGATTTAACCGGCAACGGGCAGATTTCAGCAATTGGCGCATCTAAATATTATCCGGGAATTTATAACCCCACGAGTGATGCCTTCTATAAGGACGGCCAAAGCATAACAGATGCCAAGCAAACAAGAATAAACAGCATCGATGATGATTTTTTAAAAACGCTCAATTTTAAACTGATAGCCGGGAGATTATTTTCACAGGAATTCAGAGCAGATACCGGCAACAGTATAATAGTCAATGAAACTTTAGTAAATGAGCTGGGCTTCCAATCAGCCGATAAGGCCATAGGCCAAAATATTTACGCTGATTTTAAAAATAAAAAGTCTGTCAAAACGATTGTTGGCGTAGTGAAGGACTTTCACTTTCAGGATCTGCATTCAAAAGTAACTCCTTATGGTTTTGAATTGGTCAATGATCCTTCAGAATTTAATTACCTGATCGTTCACACTAAATCAGGCAATGTCGCTAATGCGTTAAAACAGGTAGCGATTGCCTGGCAGAAAAACAATCCGAACGAGCCGGTTGAATATAATTTCCTGGATGAGGAGTTTCAAAAAAATTATGCAGCAGATGACCACCTGGCAGCAATAGTGATCTATTTTACTGTTATTGCCATTATTATCTCCAGCCTGGGTTTATTTGGCCTTGTGGCATTCAGTGCTGAACAACGTACTAAAGAGATCGGGGTACGCAAGGTGTTAGGTGCCAGCACTCGAACTATTATAGTGCTATTATCAATCGATTTTTTAAAACTGATCATGATATCAGTGATTATTGCTTCGCCCATTGCGTGGTGGGCCATGAACAGATGGCTGCAAAACTTTGCCTATCGCCAACCTATTAATTGGACGATTTTTGCTTATTCAACAGTTATCGCCCTCGTGATCGGATTAATCACTATTAGTTATCAAGCGGTGAAAGCATCACTTGCCAACCCGGTAAAAAGTTTAAGATCGGAATAAAACCAAATATTTTGAATTTGTAACCTTAAACATAAAGAACAATGCTTAAAAATTATCTTCGGATCATTCTTAGGATAGCTGCTAAGAATAAGATCATCACAGCCTTCAATATATTGGGGCTTGCTGCAGGTATTACTTCTTTTATACTGATCGCCATTTATGTAAAGAGTGAGTTTAGTTATGACCGTTCCAATCGGGCACCCGATAATATCTACCGGATTGCTACACAATTTTCTTCTCAAATAGAATCTTTTAATAACGCACAAACTACGCCCGCGCTGATCCCTTCCATTGCTAATACTTTCCCAAAGATCACTGCTGCGGCAAGGTTATTCCGGTACAGGTCACCCTCCGTCATTGTAGATAAAACAAGTAATAGTAATTACGTAGAGCCGGATTTTTTATGGGCCGATGCGGATATATTTAAGATTTTTACGCTGCAATTTATCAGTGGCAACAGCGCCACAGCACTGGCAAATCCGGCCTCGGTAGTACTATCAGAAAGCACAGCGCGAAAATATTTTGGGGACAAAAGCCCCATTGGTAAAATTTTAAACAATGTTACGTTCACTACCCAATTCCAGGTTACCGGGGTTTTTAAAGACCTTCCCGGTAATACCCATTTCAAGGCAGATTTTATTTGTTCGCTCAATACGCTTAAAAATAGCTGGGGAGAGCCGATCATGCATAACTGGAACAACAGTTTTCTGTATTCTTATATCAGGCTGTCTTCTCCGGCCGATGCTGCAACCACGGAGCAGCAACTCGATAAACATTTGAGCGAGCACCTGCACCTGACACAAGGCAATAAAATGCATGTGCTGTTGCAGCCGGTAACTGGCATTCACCTGCATTCGTCGCTGATGAATGAGATTAGCGTAAATGGCAACATTATGTACGTATATATTCTCAGTTTGGTGGCCATATTGATCCTCATGGTTTCATGCATCAACTTTGTTAATCTTGGTATTGCAAGATCAGAACATCGCTCAAAGGAAATAGGCGTCCGTAAAGTACTGGGGAGCTCGAAAAAATCAATATTTTCTCTTGTCATAATTGAAAATGTAATGTATGGGTTGCTGGCCTTTATCATTGGTATGCTGTTTTTAGTATACTTTTTACCGGGCATTGCGTCATATACCGGCATCCGTATCTCATTGACCAATACGAACGATCTTATCCCCGTTTTTGTTGGATTTGCCTGCACCCTGCTGATCGTTTTTATTACTTCTGTTTATCCTTCTGTTTTTATGGCAGGGCTGAAGGCGGTGGAGGTTTTAAAAGGTAAGACGGTAAAACTGGGAAAAGGGATGAATTTATGGAACGGCCTCATTATTTTTCAAATGTCAGTAACCGTATTTTTGCTAACCGCATGTATCGTTCTTAATGGGCAGCTTACCTTTCTTCGGTCCAAATCGCTGGGGTATAAGACCGGGCATGTGGTGAATATAACCCTGCTTACCGATAACTCCCAGAAAAGCTATGAAGTGTTAAAGAGCCGCCTGTTACAAAATACGGCGATTGAGTCGGTCAGCGCAACTTCGCACCTGATTGGCGGGCCACTTTACCAATCAGGATACGCAATCACCAAACCTAACGGTGCAACGGAACCATATACCTGGCAACTCATACATGCTGATCGCGATTATGTTAAAGCGAATGACCTCGGCATTATAGCGGGAAGAGATTTTTCAAAATCATTTACAACAGACTCAACAAACTTCCTGGTCAATGAAGCTGCTTGCAGGGCCATGGGGCTTAGCTCGCCGCAGAAAGCGATTGGACTTGATGTTGATCGTGGCAACGGGAAAAGGGGCAAGATCGTTGGGGTGATACATGATTTTCATTTTAAATCGCTGCATTACCTGGTGGAGCCGCTGATCATTCATTACGAACCCGGAACCTTTCGGTTTTTAACGGTAAGTATAAAAAACAACGCCAGCCTGCAGCCGACGCTTGATTTTATAAAAAGTGAATGGAATAATTATGAACCCTCCGCACCTTTTATCTATACGTTCCCTGATCAATTTACGGCCAATGTATATGCTTTTGAAAAGAACCTGCGATGGATGATTACTACGTTCACGGTCATTGCCATATTACTGTCTATCGGGGGCCTTATTGGTTTGAACTATTATATCACGTACCTGAAGGCACGGGAAATAGGTATTCGTAAAGTTTTGGGCGCGAGTGCCATTGGTATTGTGCAATTACTTTCATCAGGCTTTATTAAGCTTAGCGCTATTGCTATGCTTATTGCTTTTCCTTTAGCATGGATGGCTACGCATACCTGGCTGCAAAGTTTCGCCTACCGGATTAGTCTAAGCTGGTGGATATTTCTGGTAGCGGGAATAGTAACTATAGTAATTGTCATTGCTACTGTAAGTTACCAGAGTATAAAAGCTGCGTTGGTGAATCCAATAAAGAGTTTAAAAACGGAATGAAGTAATCAAGTCCTTCTGTTCCTTAATTTATTACTGCAAGAAGCTGAAATTTAGTGCGAAATGCTGATAAACGATGCCTTTACTGCTTATCTTTTTATAATTTAAAATTGTTAAAATTGTACTATGTTCCATAGCATTAAAGCATCCCTATCCAGTTTCGGGCAATTTTCTGAACAGGAATTGGAGGCGATCACTACCCGTCTTCAATTTCGGGAGGTCAAAAAAAACGAATGTTTGGTCACTGATGGGCAAGTATGTCGGAATTTTTACTTTGTAAACCGGGGAGGTTTCCGGCATTATACAGCGCTGGAAAATGGAAGCGAGGCCGTCTTGAACCTATATGTCGAGAAAGAGTGGCTATTCGACTACAAGAGCTTTGTTACACAGTCACCTTCAGCCAATAGGATACAAGCAATAGAAGAAAGCGAAGTGTTTGAACTGAGCGGTTGGAATTTCCACGAATTGCTCAAATTACCTGGCACCTACTTCCAGATAGGCCGCATCTTTGAACAGGCTATTCAGAACCAGGACTACCAAAACAACCGGCTCTCCCCGGAAGAAAAATATGCCCTGCTATTGTCTACTAAACCACAAGTTATCCAAAAATTTCCTTTGAAACAGATCGCCTCCTACCTGGGCATGACACCGGAAACTCTCAGTCGTATTAGGCGCAGAACAATTTCTTGATTTTCGTCAAGTAGAATTCATCGCCAGCACAATAGGTTTGCGGGATGGAAACACAATTTGAAAAAAAGGCAGGCTTGTCGCTGGTGCTTTTTACGCTATTAATGATATTCACTATGATTCTCCACCCCGCAGGTGGCAGTATTGAGTATTTGTTAAAAATCACCCCGCGGATCATTACAACGCATTCTATCGCCCTCCTTTCGCTACCATTTGCCATGGTTGGTTTTTGGGGGTTGACCAAGAAACTCGGCAGCGGCAACTATCTGTCTTTTTGCGGGTTTGCGTTTAGCGTTTTCGCACTCATTGCAGTACTTATCGCTGCTGCAACGAATGGCCTGGTCATGCCCATCTTCATCCACAAATACCAGCAGGCATCCGCGCCAGTCATGGAAAATGTTAAAATGATCCTGAAATACAGCTTTTCGTTGAATAATGCTTTTGATTACGTTTATAGTGTGGCGTTCTCTTTTGCAATATTGTTGTGGTCTGCTGCCATCATCCAGAC
>JAOQAL010000517.1 GCA_025963615.1 Chitinophagaceae bacterium
CTAAATAGTTAGTCTTCTTTACTCAGCGTTTTTCTCAGATCATTATTAATTTTTAATCTAAACAGCAAACATGAACATTTATGTTTCAAATTTAAGCTTCGCCGTACAGGATGAAGATTTAAGGGAATTTTTTGCAGAATACGGAGAAGTATCTTCTGTTAAAGTAATTACAGACAAACTTACAAACCGCAGCCGTGGTTTTGCTTTTGTGGAAATGCCTGACAATGCAGCAGCTCAGAAAGCAATCCAGGAACTGGATGGTGGTATGGTTGATGGCCGTTCTATCAAAGTAACTGAAGCCAGGCCGAAAGAAGAAAGAAGTCAAAAACCTTCATATTCTAAGAGCAGGTGGTAATATCATCTGTTTAATAAAAAAGAGCGTTCCTTTATGAAACGCTCTTTTTTATTGCCTACTATTTTTGAATCTGCTGGCTTTTATCAGGCTCTCTGTTTTACAGAGGGTTTTTTCTTTACTTTTTTCAGCGCGGCGTCAATTGCTTTGCTGATGTTTTCAAATGTTGGCTTGCCGAACACTACGTCATCATTTACAAAAAAAGCGGGGACATCCTTTACGCCACGATTCAATCCTTCTTTCAAATCTCCCTGTACCTGCCATCCGTAGATCGCGTTAACCAGGTCATCCAGGAATTTCTTGTTATTGACACCTGCTTCCTTGGAATGCAGTTTCAAACTGGTAGTTCCCAGGTTACGCCTGTTTGCAAACAGGATATTGTGCATTTCCCAGAACTTGCCTTCCTGGCCGGCAGCTACGGCTGCTTCCCCAGCTTTCAGGCTACGCTGGTGAATACGTGTAAGCGGAAAATGCCGGAAGTTGAATCGAATTTTCCCCTCATACTCTACCAATAGTTGTTTTACTATTTCATTGGCTTTGGCGCAAGCTTCGCTTTCATAATCGCCAAATTCCATTAATGTTACCGGCGCGTCTATGTCGCCTACGAACATGTCCCGTGGTTCAATGATCTCAATAATCTCTTTTTTAAATGCCATGATTTGTCTCCTGTATTATTCTTCCCCAAGCTAGGTGGTTCCGAGTATTATATAACACCCCAAAAGGGAATTGGTTTACTTAACTTTACAACTCCCACAAAGGGTCTGAAACGGCTGAAGATAGTATTTTTTTATCCCCTTGTATTACCGGAATACGGAATTTTATAAACGCACTATCCCCACACTGAATATCAAATACTTACAGAGGCCCCAGGTTGAGAAAAAGGTGTTAAAATCTGAATTATGCCAAAAGCCTACCCATGACTGGCTGCCAAGCCTTCTCATCCGCCCGGCTTTCCGATCCGCTTTTTAAAGAAAAGAACCTCCCTACTAGCCTCTCCCCTGGCTTTAAACAGTGGCGATTTCCGTTCCCAACAGCGCGGGCCGACTATAAACCAACTTCCGGCATGAATGGGTTAGCCATAAAGGCATTCATATTCAGTCACCATTGAACTTTATCAATCCCTTTTTATGTATCCAGCTTTCATTTGCTCTGGAAATAATTTAAGTATATCCTTTTCATTCGCAGGGCAAATGCCTCTTTCAGTTATTAAGCCTTTAATAAGACGGGCCGGGGTCACATCAAATCCATAATTAGCCACGGGGCTTTCCTGCGGTGTGATCAATACTTTTTTTATTTCCCCGTCACAAAGGCCATAGACATATTTCACTTCGGCATCGCTTCTTTCTTCAATTGGAATTTCCTTTACACCATCGAGTAGCTGCCAATCAAAAGTAGATGAGGGCAAGGCTACATAAAAAGGAATATTATTGTCCTGAGCTGCCAGTGCTTTGAGATAGGTACCGATCTTGTTGGCCGCATCGCCAGACCGGGTTACCCTGTCAGCGCCGGTGATCACCAGATCGACCATCTGGTGCTGCATCAGGTGGCCGCCTGTATTATCGGTAATAACTGTATGGGGTACCCCATGATTTAATAATTCCCAGGCCGTTAGACCAGCGCCCTGGTTACGCGGCCGGGTCTCATCCACCCAAACATGCACTTTGATCCCCCGTTCGAATGCTTCATAAATGGGAGCTGTAGCCGAACCATAGTCAACAAAAGCCAGCCAGCCCGCATTGCAATGTGTCAATATATTAACGGGTTCGCCTTTTTTTCGTTTTGCAATCTCTTCAATGATAGTTATGCCATGGTTTCCCAACCTTCTGCAATATTCAGCATCTTCATCAGCAATCATGATAGCTGTATTTTTTGCGATTTTAATTTTTTCGTCTATTGTATTCCCCTTTGCAATCGCCAGGAGCTGCCTGTTAACCGCCCATTCAGGATTCACGGCGGTGGGTCTTGCAGATTTTAGTAATCCGGCTGCTGCAGATAAAAAATCCTCAAACGATTCTTTATCTGCAGCTTCCCGGGCTGCAAGCCACATACCAAAGCCAGCTGTTGCTCCCATTAATCCCGCACCTCTTACCTGCATGTCCCTGATCGCCATAAACACATCATTTACCGTATGCAGGTCATTAATAATAAACTGGTGCGGAAGAAAACGCTGATCAATTATCTGTATGACCGGATCCGTTTCGTGCAGCCATATCGTTCTGAAATGTTGACCTTTTATTTTCATGCAGGTTGTATTGCAATAAATATACGACGCTTTCCAAACAAGCGTAACATGCCACCGGGATGGTTTAAATACGCCACGATCTATCTATAACTCCTACAGCAATTCGCTGCGGCTATTTTAAAGAGAAGCCCCGACGAAGGCCAGGGCTTTAATTAACTTTTCTTACCGCTTTTCGGCAACACGAGCCGCCGGCTCCGACATTTCATTTCTAAATACCACCGTGTTGTCGAAGACATCCACCAGCACCGGGTGTGTCTTATCTATATCACCAGCCAGTATGCGTTTACTTAACTGATTTACAATTTCCTTTTGTATCAAACGCTTTAATGGTCTTGCACCAAACTGAATATCAAATCCCTGCTCGGCTAAAAACTCCAGCGCATATTCGCTGAACTGCAGTTGTATACCGCTTTGTGCCACCAATCTCTTCAGATTGTCCAACTGGATCTTCATAATACCGATGATATCTTTTTTCAGCAATGGCTGGAACATGATGATCTCATCTACCCTGTTCAAAAATTCAGGGCGAATGGTTTGCCGCAGCAGGTTCATCACATCCACTTTTGCTTTAGCATTTGCCTCCTCAACATTCTTATCGCTCACGCCATCAAAGGCATCCTGTATCAAATGGCTACCGATATTGCTCGTCATTATTATAATGGTATTTTTAAAATTCACCACACGGCCTTTATTATCGGTCAATCTTCCATCATCCAATACCTGCAGCAATACATTCCAGACATCCGGGTGTGCTTTTTCAATTTCATCCAGCAATACGACACTGTAGGGTTTGCGGCGCACCGCCTCAGTCAACTGTCCCCCTTCATCATAGCCAATATAACCCGGGGGGGCACCCACCAAACGGCTTACGGTATGTTTTTCCTGGTACTCACTCATGTCAATCCTCGTCATCATACTTTCATCGTCAAACAGATAATCAGCCAGCGCTTTCGCCAGTTCTGTTTTACCTACACCCGTGGTACCTAAAAACATAAAAGAACCAATTGGTTTCTTAGGATCCTGCAAACCGGCGCGGCTTCTCCTAATCGCATCGGCCACTGCAGTAATCGCTTCTTCCTGCCCCACGACCCTTTCATGCAAATGATCTTCCAGGTGCAATAATTTATCTTTATCACTCTGCAGCATTTTAAATACCGGGATGCCGGTTGTTTTAGCAACACTTTCAGCAATATCCTCTGCATCCACTTCTTCTTTTAAAAGACGATGCCGGTCGTCAGCTGCCAGTTGTTTGGCCAGGTCAGCAACCAGTTTTTCCTGCTCTTTAATTTTTCCATACCGGATTTCTGCCACTTTTCCATAGTCGCCTTCCCGCTCAGCCCGTTCCGCCAATTGTTTCAGGTTTTCAATTTCGGCCTTTGCATTTTGCAGTTTTTCCACCAATTCTTTTTCCTCTTTCCATTTTGCTTTCAGGGTATCTCTGTCCACAGCGAGGTTAGCGATCTCGGTATTCAGTTCTTTTAATTTCACTTCATCGCTTTCCCTTTTGATCGCTTCGCGTTCAATTTCCAATTGACGGATTTGCCTTTCCAACCTGTCAAGTTCTTCCGGCATACTGTTCATTTCAAGACGGAGCTTGGCAGCGCTTTCATCAATCAGGTCAATCGCTTTATCTGGTAAAAACCGGTCGGTGATATAACGATGCGATAATTCCACCGCTGCAATAATGGCTTCATCTTTTATCCGTACGTGGTGATGCGTTTCATAACGGTCCTTTAATCCCCGTAAAATTGAAATCGCATCTTCTACATTGGGCTCATCAATCACCACTTTTTGAAAACGTCGTTCCAATGCTTTATCCTTTTCAAAAAATTTCTGGTATTCATTTAATGTGGTGGCTCCTACGGCCCTAAGTTCACCTCTTGCCAATGCGGGTTTTAAAATATTAGCAGCGTCCATAGCGCCTTCGCCGGCACCGGCGCCAACAAGTGTATGAATTTCATCAATGAATAATATAATTTCGCCTTCACTTTGCGCCACTTCTTTTACTACACCTTTTAATCTTTCTTCAAATTCGCCTTTATACTTGGCCCCGGCAATCAGCTGTCCCATATCCAGCGCATAAATGATTTTAGATTTTAGATTTTCCGGCACATCGCCATTTACAATCCGGTGCGCAATACCCTCTGCAATCGCCGTTTTGCCAACGCCTGGTTCGCCTACCAGTATCGGGTTATTTTTTGTTCTTCTTGAAAGAATATGTAGCGTTCTGCGAATTTCTTCATCCCGGCCAATAACCGGATCCAGCTTACCCTGCCTTGCCATTTCATTCAAATTCCTGGCGTATTTATTCAGCGTGTTAAACTCCTGTGATTGTGTCTGTGATGTTACAGTTTCCCCTTTTCGTAATTCTTTAATAGCAGCTACCAGCCCTTTTTCGGTAAGGCCTGCGTCTTTCAGCAATTTTGCCGAAGCATCGTTACCCTGCACGATAGCAAGCAACAAATGTTCCGGCGTTACAAACTCATCTTTAAATTGTTTTAACGCAGCGCCCGCCCGCAACACGACACTATTGGCATCCCGGCCAATTGACTGCGCGGGCTCACCATTTGTCTTAGGCAGTTTACCGAGAAGTTCATCCAGCTTACTGTCCACGAGATTAACTGTAACGTTATTTTTCTTGAGCAGGTAATCAACCGGAGAATCGTCCTGATCAAGCAACGCTTTTAATATATGTTCCGTTTCAATATTCGGATTCTGTGAATTAAATGCTAATTGCTGTGCCTGTTGTACTACTTCCGCGGCTTTTATGGTAAAATTTCCTAAGTTCATATAATCAGTTTATTATTTTTAGTTTATTGCTTTATATACTATTGAGCTTCGGGTTTCTGTTTATTATTCAGCAATTCAGGGGCCACGAGTTAAAATCATGGCTTGTTCAAACGAATTATCGGACATCAACCAGCTATTCAGCAGCTGGTAACATAAATTCAGAAAGACTCTTAAGGGATCGTCAAAACATAATCCATTTTAAAATTTCCGTAACAATGTCATATAAAATTAAAGCTATCTGCATGAAAGTCATGATTGTAGCGGGCTGCCTGCTATTATTACAGCCAGTTTTTGCTCAATATAATTTCCAGGAGCTGGATGAAACATTAAAGCAGAATCAAAAATTGTTGGGAAACAATGTAGCTGCCATGGTATGGAAAGGCGATACCATTGTTTATAAAAAAGAACTGGGCGACTTTAACACCCGGACAGCGGCGCCGCTGGCATCCAGCAGTAAATGGCTTACAGCCGCTTTGGTTATGATGTTTGTTGAAGAAGGTAAAATTGGCCTTGATGATAAGATTACAAAATGGCTTCCTGAGTTTGCCAGGTATGGTAAGAATTATATAACGATCCGGCTTTGCTTATCGCATATGACCGGTATACAACAGGATGAAAAATTAATTACCCGTTTTCTTGACCGCAAAAAATATGCTTCACTGGAAGAAGAAGTAAATTCTTTTGCCGCACGGGAGATACAAACCAATCCCGGAACAGAATTCCGTTACGGCAATACCGGTATCACGATTGCCGGAAGGGTGTTGGAAATCGTAAGTAAAAAAAGATTTGATTTGCTGATCCGGCAAAAATTATTTGTTCCCCTGGGCATGAGAAGAACAACCTTTTCGGATATGGAAGGTGGCGCCGTAAATCCTTCCGGCGGAGCACAATCGACCGCTGAAGATTATATAAAATTTCTCGCGATGTTGTTGAACAAAGGAAAGTTTGGCGGCAAACAAATACTAAGCGAGGAATCTGTAAATCAATTAATGCAGGTAACGGTTACACCGGATAAAATAAAATATGCACCGAAGATAGCTCAAGGATATTCTTATGCTTTGGGAAGCTGGGTGTTGGAATCGGATGCGAATGGAAAAGCTACCGTTCTTGCCTGTCCCGGACTTTTTGGGGCATGGCCGGTTATTGATTATTGCCGCGGTTACGCTTCTCTTGTTTTGGCAAAATCTTTA
>JAOQAL010000519.1 GCA_025963615.1 Chitinophagaceae bacterium
CTAAATAGTATACACCCACATCCCACTATCAGCGAAAGTGTGAGGGATGCGATAGAAGTTGCCTACGGAGAAGCGATTCATCTTTAAAAATAATTTAAGTATATAATAATTGAAATGGATTACGGCATAGCGCTGTAATCCATTTCTGTTTAGAAAATATTTTCAGTACCTGAATCGTTTTAGATGCAGCACAATGAGCGATTATTTCATCTTATTATCAGGCTGTGCAGATAAATACAGGGAATGAAGAAGAAATTATTAATAATAGTGTTGTCTTTTCTATATCAATTTACTTCGGCGCAGGAAAAAGAATTTGACCCGACCCTGGCTGTAAAATGGGCGCCTACCGGTTTATTTCTCGGAAACGTAGCCGTACAGGGCGAATACAGTTTTAATAAAAGAAATTCGTTAACCGCAAAGATCGGCGTGCCGATGGGGAAGAATTATCATTCCCTGTTTCATGGTAAGCAAATAGATCTTAACATGAAAGCATTTTCATTTCTGGCAGGATATCGTATGTATTTTTCAAAACGAAAACTAAGAGGCATTTATCTTGAGCCTTATTTTCAGTATATTCATCATACCACCAGCGGCCTCGGCGAAACAACCCTCAATACACAACCGGTTACACTCAATTTTACCAATACGTACAATGCATTCGGCATTGGCGCCCAACTAGGCAGCCAATTTATAATTGCCAAAAGATATGTAGTTGATTTTTTCTTCCTGGGTCCAGAACTCAATTCCGCTTCCAATAGTTTCAGAGCTATTGACCCATCAGATTCAGGAAGCTGGGATAATATTGAGGCCAGCCAGGCCGAAAATGACATTCACGACTTTTTAAATCAGTTCCCTTTTATCCGGAACAAAGTGGACGTTAGAGTAGATAAAACTAATAAAACCGTGAATGCTGATTTTAATGGCTGGCTGGCAGGCTTCAGATTTGGAGTGTCGCTTGGTTATGCTTTTTAAATGCCAGTCCAGCTTCCTCTAAATAATGATTTGTGATTTCTGGATTATTTTGCAAATACTTTTTTCAGAATATCGCTGGTTCTCGCCAAAGGATCTTTTCTTATTTTTTGTTCTTCCTGTCCAACCTGGTAAAAAATACCTGCCAGTCCTTTTTCGGTGACATACGCTGGTAGATCTGTATTTACTTTTTCAGCGCTGAATTTATTATAAGTCGTAAAAAGCGTATTCCAGTATTTTGTAGCATTTACTTTTTCCAGCGATTGTTCGATTACCGGCCGGAATGCTTCCGTAAGTGCGATCGTAGTTTTATTTTTTAAATAATCAGTAGCGGCAAAATCACCACCTTGTAATATGCCAAGAGCATCCTGGATACTCATCTGTTTTATAGCATTTATAAAAATAGGCGCGGCATTTTTTGCTGCATCTTCGGCCGCGCGGTTCATAGATAAAATGGCATTATCCACCTGCTTGCCAAAACCAAAACTTCGCAGGGTCTGTTCTACTTTTTTGGCTTCTTCCGGCATTAATATTTTAATCACAGCATCTTTGAAAAAACCATCAACAGAAGAGAGCTTTTCGGATCCTTTGGTAGCGCCAACCTGTAAAGCTTCTTTCAATCCATTGGCAATTTCATCGGTAGAAAGCCCGGCACCTAATTTACCAGAGCCACTACTCAATACTTTACCAATTCCGTTCTTACCAGATGAATCTTTTTTGAGAATATTTTTTAAGATTTGTGCATTCAGAAATGAAACAGAAAGAAGAAATGTTGTAATCGCAAGTACTGATTTTTTCATAATAGGGTTTTATAATTGAAATCAAAAATAACACCGGTAAACTTAAAGCGCCGTTAAATATCCGGGTATCTTTGCAGCCTATATAACGGTTCTGCCTATGATCAGCGTATGGGAAAAAGAAACTTTTTATGCTCCACAGGACATAATTATTGTGGGAAGTGGTTTTGTTGGCTTGTGGTCAGCATTTTACCTGAAAAAAAGGAATCCTAAATTAAAAATAACTATTGTTGACCGTGGCATTATTCCTACCGGCGCCAGTACCCGAAATGCAGGTTTTGCATGTTTTGGAAGCCTCACCGAACTTTTAGCAGACGAGCAACGGGTTGGTAGCGATAAAATGCTGGAATTAGTGAACATGCGCTACCAGGGGCTCGGGAAAATCAGGAATACATTTTCCAAAAAGGAAATTGATATGGATATGTGTGGCGGTTATGAATTATTTACCAAAAAGGAAGATAATTTAACCGGGGACCTGGAACAACAAATCGATTACCTGAATGTTTTGCTCAGGGAAATTGTAAAGAAAAAAACATTTAAGCTGGCAGATAAAAAAATCAGTTCACTCGGTTTCAATCATGTCACGCATCTTATCCGCAATAACCTGGAAGGATATTTACATTCCGGGAAATTATTAAACGCCCTTCTTTATAAGATCCGCATGCAAGGTGTGCAGGTGCTCAATAATATTGAGATCAAAAAATTTGAAAAAATAAATGACGCGTTCGAAATCGAGACCAATCAAAATGTTAGTCTATCCGCAAAACAATTATTGATTTGTATTAATGGTTTTGCAAAACAATTGATTCCTGACCTGGACGTAGAACCTGCCCGGGGGCAAGTTCTCCTCACATCACCTGTCAACGGGCTGCCCTGGAAAGGAACCTTTCATTATCAACAGGGATATTATTATTTCAGAAATCTTGGCGACAGGGTCTTGCTGGGAGGTGCCAGGAACCTGGCGTTGAATGAAGAAAAAACTTTTTCGCTCGAAACCACCGATATTATACAAAATGAATTGGAACGTTTTCTGAAAGACGTGGTTCTGCCCGGCAAAAAATTCACCATTGAAAACAGGTGGAGCGGAACCATGGGCATCGGAAGTGAAAAAATGCCAATCCTTAAAGAAATCTCTCCGGCTGTATTTTGTTGTGTAAGAATGAGTGGAATGGGCGTTGCGCTGGCTCCTGTATTGGGAGAAAAAGCAGCCAGGTTAATGACAGCTTAAGCCTCTCCTGCGGGTTGAATTTAATGGCAAACAATGATCCCCGGTTGCACCGGGGGCTATTCAAATTTTAGCCCTTCGGGCTAAGAAAGCAAAGGGTTGCCAACCTTTGAAAGCAGTCTACAAAAGAGCAGTAATTTCTTTAAGGTTGGCAACCCTCCTTCGGCGGACAGCCTCTTGTTCAACACATAAACGCGTTGTTAATTAATAATAGGGTAGTTCCAAAAACTCACTTTTTGAAAAATTAAAACCATAAAACTCAATGCCTGCAAGGGTTTCAAAGCCTACTACTCATAAAATTGATAGTTTTTGGAAGAACCCAATAGTTACATCTTGATAAACTTCCTGACCAGTTTGACTCCATCCTTATTGCCATGGATAATATAAATACCCGGGCTCAGGCTGCTGATATTTATTGCGTCAACTTTTGAAGTGATTACATGACGTTTTACTACCTGACCGGCGACATTTACAATCGTGAATTCCTGTCCGATCCAGCGTGGATCATATCTAAAATCCAGCACCAGTTCTTTTTGAACCGGATTAGGATATAACTTCAGGTAAAGCCATTGCGGAGAATCGTCAGGCAGCCGGATTTCATCAAGCCATGGCAAGTCCAATGCTTTTGAAGATAAAAGTGAATTCCGCAACCCGCCGGGTTCAAACAAAGTCCGCATCCTGTCTCTTTGTCCATTTGTAAATAAATTCATACAGGGATCATTCGTGTAGTCCATAAAATTCATATACATATCTCCGTTAGGAGAATTGCCACAGCTAATACGCAAGCCGCCCGGGCAACCGGAAGTAAACCCAGCCTGTGGAGGAGTATCCGTTACCTCATCACTGCCACAATCAGCATCTCCCCATAAATGCTTCAGGCTTAACCAATGCCCGGTTTCATGCACGGCAGTCCTGCCAGAATTAAAAGGTGCCCCATCATTCAGGTCATTGAAAACAGTATAATTAATAACTATTCCGTCTTTTTTTTCATCCTCACCTGGTACACTGGAATAGCCCAGAAGATCATCCAGGTTGCATACCCATATATTCATATAAAAACGTGCGTCCCAGCTGTCAGCGCCATATTCAACCTTAAACTTTACCTTGTCGCCATCAATTACCCATTTAGTAATTGGAGAATAAATTCTTTCAATGCCGTTGGTAACCCTACCCTGTGGATCCACTTTTGCCAGTTCAAATTCTATTTTACAATCTCCTGCCACGGCTTTAAAAACATCTGGTGTGTGACTGCTATCCGCATTTTTTCTTTGATAATCCCTGTTCAATGCCGCAAGCTGGTTAGCAACAGCTTCATCCGAAATATTTTCCTCTTGCTGATGATACACAATATGTACGATGACCGGTATCCTGATTGTTGAAAGGGCAGGCCGTGAATTTGAAGTATTGTAAGGCGGATTCTTTAAACGGGATTGAATAAACTTCTCCATATTTTGTTGCCTGGTTTGTAAAGAAGGATCCACCCGTATGGCCTGTTGCGCATACTGTAACGAAGCACATCGGCGCTGGGCAACTAATTGCTTTGCACACAGAAAAAATAGTCCCCATAATAGAAACCTTGCCTTCATGACTCGCCTTACTGTTTAATAACCTGTATGCAATATTGCATGCTGGTATCCAGGCGATATTGGAAAAAGATTGTTCATTACGGAGGATTTCAACGACGCGAACCCGGCACTAACACAGGAGCTATAAAGGAATTGAAAGAAAGGATGGCCTAACCGGATCTCAATGTATAAATTTTCCGGTAAAAGTTCAAATTTTCATGTCCTTCATTTATAAGGGCTGCGTTACAATGTGTTTTAACAAGTATAATTAACCCTGAAAGAGACGCTTACCCTATTTTTGCCCAGCCTGAAACTTCACGATAATGAAAAAGCTATTAGCCGGCACGCTGGTATTGATTTTCGTTGCGGCATTTATATTTTATGCAATTCAAAACAAACCGGGTTCATCTACTACGGTAGTAAATACTACAGATTATGTTATTCCGGATACGTTGAATTATTTAATAAACAAGACTTACCCGCATGATACTTCGTCCTTCACGCAAGGATTAGTTATTTACCATGGTAATTTATATGAAGGGACCGGTGAATACGGGCGTTCGAAATTGACAGAGGTTGATTTGGCCAGTGGCAACGTGAAACGGCAGGTAAGTCTTGACAAAAAATATTTTGGCGAAGGCATCACCATCCTGAACGACACGGTTTACCAGTTAACCTGGCAAAACAAAGTCGTATTGGTATATACGCTCAGGGATTTAAGAAAAATAAGAGAATTTCCGATCAACACAGAAGGTTGGGGCATTACCACAGATGGAAAAAATTTAATCGTAAGTGACGGTTCCAGCAATCTTTATTTCTATGAGCCTTCCAAATTCCGATTGCTGCGTACCCAGGGCGTAACCGATGCAGGCGCGCTTGCTTACAACATGAATGAACTGGAATACATTGATGGTTATGTATACGCCAACCAATGGCAGTTGCCTTATATCTATAAAATCAATCCCGGTAATGGCCAGGTTGTCGCTAAAATTAACCTGAATGAAGTATGGGATAAAATAAAAACTAAAGACCCGCAGGCCGATGTCCCCAATGGAATTGCCTACGATAGCGCCACAAAAAAGATATATATAACCGGAAAGCTCTGGCCGGAGCTCTACGAGATACAACTCAACAAATAGCTACCTGGAAATTACATAAATCAGCGAACTGCATTTTTTTACATCCTGCATAGCGTTCAGGTTGGACCGCAAGCCAGTCCAAAGGGAGCCCAACCAATTTGTTTTGCCGTTTTTATATTTACTGCTGAGCAAACTGACGTAAAAGCTATCGAACCACATCGGTTTACAGTACTGAATAACTGCCGAATGTTTTCTTACCAATCTATCCATTGCTTTAGGCGAAAAATGATACAGATGCCGGGGAACATCATAAGCAGCCCAGTATTGTTGATATACTTCCGCATCCAACGAAGTATAGTTAGGAACCGCGATCAGCAAACGTCCATTGGCTGCAAGTAATTTTTTCAATTGTGCAAACGTTGCCTGCAGGTCATTCACATGCTCCAGCACATGCCAGAGTGTTATAACATCAAAAGTTCCGGTCGGCAATTCGAATAGTCTTTTTGTATCTTCCAATTGCAGGCCATATAGGTCAGCAGCCACTTTTCTGGCATCCTGGTCAGGCTCGAGTCCTGTTTCATTCCAGCCATG
>JAOQAL010000545.1 GCA_025963615.1 Chitinophagaceae bacterium
TCAGCAGTCCTTCCTGGGCAGGTGCTTATCCATGGATTGATAAAAAGAATGGGGTGTATGGATTTTTGCTGGCAAGAGTAAATGAAGAAAAAGCGAATAAAGATGGCTTCTCGTCTTTTTATTCAAGCGCTGTATTACCGCTGCTGGTGAGAGCTGCCATACAAAAAAAAAGTCTTAAATGAAACGTGGTCTTGGAAAGATTTGCTTTCAAATTATCATGTAGCTTAGCTCTTAAGTTTTAAATTAAAAAGCCACCCTGTTTCAAACAGGATGGCTTTTGCTTATTCAGAAAAAGTTGTTTTGTCAGATCTGATTTAGAAACTTTTCTTTTCTTTAGCCTTCTGCATTGGGTTAAGGCCCTGGCTTTGACCCCGGGCTGCATCGAGCTTTTGTTTAAATACGGAGAACTTGGTGGGTTCAGGAATAGATCCCCAGGTGTTATTGCTTTCGTCAATGTCGGCCGTTTCACGCATCGGGTCAAGTTTAATGGAAGCCACTTCTTTATCCTTCATAAAGAATTTGGTCACTTTCTTTTCATTCAATCTCCATATCTGCGCCGGGATACGGTCAATTTCTTTTGTTCCATCCTTAAAAGTCCACTCAACGATGATGGGCATGACAAGACCACCTTTATTACTAAAGGTTAATTCGTAAAAGTTTTTGCCTGCATATTTTTCTTTCTGTGCGGCATCCAGGTCCGTCAGAGAAGACGAAATGCTGTGCGTGGACGCACTGCTGTCATAAGGCTCCAGGCTACGGTCATAGCGCCAGTAAAAATCACGGGTAGCCGTATCCGCATCTGTTTCGAATGTTATATTCTTATCGTTCTTGTTGCGGATCTTGGAAATGTCTTCAAAACTATTTACAGCAGGCTTTGCGACCTTGGTGCTCATGGTTCTATCCGCCGGCGGCGCTGCATTCACATCGGCCTTTGCATATTTTACAGAATCCAGCGACAGGTCACAGGCGTCGGTGCTATAAAACCAGCCGCGCCAAAACCAATCCAGGTCTTCACCACTGGCGTCTTCCAGGGTACGAAAAAGATCTGCAGGCGTAGGATGTTTAAATGCCCAACGCCTTGCATATTCTTTGAAGGAATAATCAAATAATTGACGGCCCATCACGGTTTCACGGAGTATGTTTAAACCGGTAGCGGGTTTTGAATAGGCATTGGGGCCAAAACCAATAATGTTTTCAGAATTGGTCATGATCGGTTCCAACTGATCCTTTGGCAATTTCATGTAATCAGTAATGGTAAAGGCCGGGCCTCTTTTGGAGGGGAACTTGTTATCCCACAATTCTTCCGTCAGGTATTCAACAAAAGTATTAAGGCCTTCATCCATCCAGCTCCATTGGCGTTCATCGCTGTTGATGATCATCGGGAAAAAGTTGTGCCCTACTTCATGAATAATGACACCCAGCATCCCGTTTTTAACTGCTTCTGAATACGTGCCATCTTTTTCAGTACGCCCGAAATTGAAACAGATCATCGGGTATTCCATACCGTTAGCTGCCTCAACGCTCTGTGCCACGGGATAGGGATAGGGAATTGTAAACTTTGAATACGTTTTTATCGTATGGGCCACCGCCTTGGTAGAATATTTGCTGTACATGTTATACGCTTCTTTGCCATAATAACTCATGCACATGACTTTCTTACCTTCCACGATAGCAGGCAAGGCATCCCAGATAAATTTCCTGGACGAGCCCCAGGCAAAGTCACGGACATTATCCGCCTTGAATACCCATGTTTTCTTTTGTGTGCTTTTTGTTTTCTCCTTTGCTTTTGCTTCTTCCAGATTTACAATTTGCAACGGTTCTTTTACCATCTGTGCTTTTTGCCAGCGGCTCAGTTGTGCCGGCGATAAGACCTGTGCATAGTTCTGGCATTCACCCGTTGCACCGATGATATGATCCGACGGAACCGTCATCTGTACTTTGAAATTGCCAAAGGTCAATGCAAATTCACCCCGGCCGGTGAACTGGTGATTTTGCCATCCCTGGAAATCACTGTACACGCAAAGACGGGGGTACCATTGCGACATGGTAAAAAGTGAATTCCCATCTTCGGGAAAGTATTCATAGCCGCCCCGGGAGCCGCCATATTTCATACGGTCGGGTATTTTATAGTTCCAGTCGATATTTAAAATGAATTTCTGCCCGGGTTTTAAGGCGGCAGGCAGATCAATCCGCATCATGGTTTTATTAACAACGAAAGAAAGTTTTTTTCCTGTGGCATCGGTAATACGGGTAATCTTATCGCCAAAATCATTATCGCTTTTCGCTTCCTCTAATCTTTCCAGCGATTTATCGTTGGCCTGGTTAGGCAACGAGCTGCTCATTTGATAATTGGCATTGTTAACCGTGCTATGCTCGTTTTCATCGAGTTGCAGCCACAGGTAGGTAAGTACATCCGGTGAATTATTATAGTAAGTAATGATTTCGCTGCCGGTCAGTTTTAAATTGGGCTCATCCAATTCGCATTTTATGTCGTAATCGGCACGTTGTTGCCAGTATTTAGGCCCGGGGGCGCCACTCGCGGTGCGGTATTCATTGGGTGTTGGAAGAATAACGCCCAATTGTTCAAACTTATTCCCGTGGTTGCTGCCGGGATTGTTTTCAATGTCCTGAGCCAGCAGGATACTGCAGGCAATAAGCTGCAACCCAAAAATTAAAAGGATTCTCTTCATGTGTATTGCTTTTTATTTAGTAAACTTTTCATGTAACCAGCCTTGTAATTCTATTGGACGCTCGTTGCGTCTCAAACTTGTATGTTCAGTCATTTGCTGAACATACCCCGGGGGGTGGGCAGTATGACGTATAAATCTGCTACTTTCTTTAGTCCCTGCAACTCCCGGCCTTATATAAATATTCAACAACCAAAATCAACAAATCAACCTTCAACGCAACAAATCATCATTTAAGATTGAATTTTCCAAAACACGAACCTATAAGCCATAAGCCCGTTCCAACGCCATTTTCAATGCTAAACTAAACACGCCTGCTGATAAAAAGAGCACCCATTCTCTTCTCGGTGCTTTAAATACACTGATCATGATTTGTGTCAACAAAAGGATACAAACCACCACAACAATCTGCCCCGCTTCGAGTCCGAGATTGAAACCAAATAGACTCCAGCCCAGGCTTTCGTCTTTTGCCATCGCGAAGCGGACCGCATTGGCAAAACCCATTCCATGAATCAAACCAAATCCCAGGGCCAGAAAATAATTGATACGGATCGTTTTGGCCGTAAATTGTTTCTGAAACAGGTTGCTGAACGCCGTAATGACAATCGTGCAGGGAATCAGGAATTCCACCCATTTGGATGAAAAGCGGATGATATCCAGCACACTTAAAGCCAGGGTAAGTGAGTGTCCGATGGTGAAAGCCGTAACGAGCACCAACACCTGCTTCCAGTCTTTAAGCAGGTAAATAGCGGCCAGTGCCGCGATAAAAAGCTGGTGATCCAGGGCATCCAGGCTGACAATATGGTGCCAGCCCCAACTAAAATAAAGTCCAAAGTCCTGCATCTTGTGAACGGGTTAACGCGTCTTTTGGCAAAAGACTGAAAAACAGAATATAATGCCGGAATTAAATCCTGTACAAGTATTGATGAATGTTTTCAAAGCCTTTTATAACGACTGGCCGGGTTATTTACGCGTTAAAAAATAACATTAAAGCCAGACGCATGAAAATAATCCAGACTTTTGTAAACAAAAAAAATATTTGCTAAATGGTTATAGCATCCTGCAAGTGGTTCATGGTCTTTTGTTTGCCCTTATTTTTTTTATCTACGCGATCAGATATAGCGGGCATTCCTGGTCAACAGGAAAATACATTTCATCCGTTTCATGTCAGTGTTACCGAAATCAATCATAACGCAGTTGAAAAGACGCTTGAAATCAGTTGCAAAATATTTACAGACGATTTTGAAGAAACGCTTTCAAAAAAATTTAAAACAAAAGTGGACCTGGTGAAGCCGGGTGATAAAGTGGCGATGGATAAGCTGCTGAATGAATATATTCATGAACACCTGCAGTTAAAAGCGGATAATAAAGCGGTTGTATTAAACTATCTCGGGTATGAAGTAGAAAGCGAGGCGGTATTTGTCTATCTGCAGGCAATAAACATCGGTTCTGTTAAAAAAATTGATGCGGTTAATACCATCCTTCATGATATGTTTAATGACCAGACAGAGATTATGCACGTATCGGTGGCGGGCAATCGTAAAAGTATGAAGATGGATTATCCTGATAGCCGGGCAACCTTCCAGTTTTGAGACTTAATCCATTTCGTCTTTTATCTCTTTGCTTGCTGTTACCAGCACTTTGTCAATGCGGTGCCCGTCCATATCAATGATCTCAAATTTAAACCCTTCCCATTCCAGTTTATCCGTGGCACGTGGAATACGTTCCAGTTTGTGCAGGATGAAACCAGCCAGCGTATCGAATTCCTGTTCACCTTCATTCATGTGAACGGTTTGATCAAACCGTGAAAGAAAATCATAAAAAGGAATTTGCGCATCAACCAAAAAAGTGCCATCGCTTCTTTCAATAATTTCATAATCAGGAGTATCCGGTTGCGGAAAATCGCCGATAATGGCTTCCAGAATATCATTCAGTGTAACCATTCCTTCTACGGTGCCATATTCATCTACAATAAAACAGGAGTGGTGTTTTGTTTCTTTGAATTTTTCCAGCAATTGATACGCTGTATTATTTTCCGGTACAAACATCGCCGGTTTCATAATGGTCTTAAATATCGTCAGATCGTTGGTAATGTATAAATCCTTTAGTGTTACAATACCCTTGATATTATCGAATTCACCATCGCAGATAGGATATACGGCATGCGGTTCTTTCAGTATTTTAGCCCGGATACCTTCTTCATTGTCGTTTACATCAAACCATACAATGTCGCTCCGGTGCGTCATTAATGAGGTAATGTTCCTGTCGCCGAGATGAAAAATCCGTTCAATGATTTCCTTTTCCTCTTCTTCAATGGTCCCGGCTTCTGTTCCTTCGGAGATCATGGTCTTAATTTCTTCTTCCGTTACCGCATCATCTTTGTGACGTTTGATATTAAAAATCCGGAAAAAAAGTTTAGTAACAATATTCAGGAACCACACGATAGGGTGAGTAATTTTTGCAAAAACGAGCATCGGTGTTGCCGCAGTCTTTGCGATCTTCTCTGCCCGCAGCAGACCAATTCTTTTGGGGATCAATTCACCAAATATGATGGAAAGCAATGTAACAATAATAACTACAATGGTAATCGAAATGGTATTGGCGTAAGGTCTCAGGATTTCAAACTGCTCGAAAAAAGGTTTAAGATAAACACCAAACCGTTCGCCGGAATAGACACCCGTAAGAATAGCGATCAAGGTAATGCCGATCTGGGCAGCTGATAAAAATATTTCAGGGTTGTTGGAAAGTTCAAGGGCAATCCGTGCTCTTTCATCTCCTTTTTCAGCCTGGCTTTCCAATCTTCCTTTTCGTGCGGATACCAAAGCAATTTCAGACATCACGAATAAGCCATTGATCAATATCAAAACTAAAAGAATAACGATGTCCATTTACGCTGGTTGGGTTATTTACCGAAGTTAATAAATCCGAACCTCTTATTGAATATCATACCGGTAAATAAACCAAAACATAACCCGAGCAGGGCGCCGCCGAGTATATCCAGTGGATAGTGCACACCGACATAGACCTGAGCGTAACAAACGATAGCCGCCCAGAAAAAAGCGACTAATGCCCAGCGTCCGAGGACATGTCGCGTGGTGAAATAAAAAAAAGTAGCAATGCCAAAGTGATTCGCCGCATGAGTAGAGGTGAAGCTATAACCACCCCCGCAGTAATTTGCCAGCAACCGGACATGCATCACAAAACCCGGGTCGTTGCAGGGACGAAGCCGTTCAAAGCCATTTTTAAAAACGCGGCTGCTGATAATATCCGTAAATGAAACGGTGCAGATGAAAAACAGTGCCCACCACCAGCCCCTGCTTTTGAAATTACTTGTAATGAATAATAAGAGAAATAAATAAAGCGGCGCCCAGAAGGTTGGTTCACGGGTAAAGGGCAATACCGTGTCAAAGAATGAATTGGTCCACTCACTGTTCAGTTTCATGAAAAGCCACTGATCCCATTGTTTTAATTGTTCCAGTATTGTCATTATCTGAATATTCATGGATGCAAAAGTAAGTGATGGATTTTATACTCTTTACAGGGTCTTTTTTGTAGTTTTTTGAACATTAGAAATCAGCGGCGTAAAAATTAATTTGTAACTTTCAACTATCAACTAAAAGTAATTTAAGCAGGAAGCTTTTATCCGTTGATAATGTAGGATAACTTTTAATTTTTTTAGATGAAACGGTTGACAACAGTTATATTTAAATGCACGGATTATCCCATCAGAATTCTTGGTATGGTGACTGCCGTTTCTATGGGAATTGGAGCTGCTTATGCAACAGGCCCGCCCACCCGATACCTTACGTTAACGTATACCTGTTATCTCAGCAATCTTCCGGTTACGGCTAAACAAGTGGATTGGTGGATACCGGTTCCGGTTTCTAATGAACGGCAAACGGTAGAGATTTTAAAAGCCGATCTATCCGCTGGTATCATTAACACGGAATCAAAATATGGGAATAAGATGTATTACCGGCATATTAACCTCAGCCCGGAAAAATCAGCAGATACCATAACTATTACACTTTCCTATAAGATACGGGTGAATGAGAAATCAGTGCCGGAAGCCGGGCAACTTGCACCCCTGCCAAAAGTAAATGCCGGTAGCTCTATGCATGTATATTTAATAAACAACAGGTTAATCCCGTTTGAAGGACCCATTGCCAAATTGAAAGGACAATTACAGTTACCGGCCGAACCCATCCCCGCAGCCATGCAGATTTATGATTATTTAATTAATACCATGGTATATAACTACCAGGCCCCGGGTGCAGGCAAAGGCGATGTGCTTTGGGCTTGCAATAGTCACACCGGGGATTGTTCGGATTATCATTCCATTTTTATAGGCGTTTGCCGTTCCTCCGGAATACCCGCTGATCATGTATTCGGCCTGCCCTTAAAAACCAAACAAGGAAAAGGTGAAGTAAAAGACTGGCATTGTTGGGCGAGGTTTTGGGTAAATGGCCCGGGTTGGATTACCATTGATGCGTCTGAAGCTTCCAAACATCCGGAATTACGGAACTATAATTTTGGCACATTAAGCGATACGTATCTTACACTTACCCATGGCAGGGATGTGATACTGCAACCCGCTCAAAAAGGTGAACCCTTGAATATTTTTGCCGATCCTTATGTGGAAGTAGATGGCAGCCATTTTGAGAATGTAAAATGGATAGCTTCTTTCCAGGAGGAGAACTAAACTTCAAAAAGGGTATGGACTGATTAACAAGTTGATTTTTGGACCTGGGATTGGGAACCTTTCACCGCCTGGTGACCGCGGGAAGTCGCCGCCGGCCACATAAATCAATTTCTGTTTGGTTTATTTTTCCTTCCTTTGTGCTCCCGTTCTAATCCTCGTACGCTGAGAAGAAATACTGCTTGAACAATCATGCTGATTAAATTTAAGATACCAAAGACCATTCTTTGGGTGGTCAACCTGTTTCTGATATTCATCCTGATCTTTACAGTGTTCAGGATAGCGACTTATTTTGCGTTTGTACCTAAAGGGTTTTCGTTTCCCGATATGCTACCTTCGTTTTTCCTGGGTATTCGTTATGATCTGCGCTGGGTAGCAATTATTCTTTTACCCGTAGTGCTGATAAGCTTAATACCAAAGCTTTCACCATTTTATTCTGTAACAAATAAAATAGGTTGGACCTGGTATCTGGCCATACTTACATTTATCACCTTTTTCTTTTTCGCTGCTGATTTTGGATGCTTCTCCTATAACCGCACCAGGCTTGGCGCCAGTGCCTTAAACTTTTTTGAAGACGCCCATATCTCCCTGTCCATGCTATGGCAAACCTATCCCATGTTCTGGTTGTTGCTCGGTTTATTCCTGGCCGTATTTTTCTTTCGTTGGATGTACCGGCGCAGCCACGGGAATGTAAGAACAAAAACGGATGGCCTGGGAATTCCCTACCGCCGTAAATGGTTTGTAGTTGCGGCATTAATCCTGGGATTATTTGTACATGGCAATTTTGCCCGGTCGCCACTCAAATCCTCCGCTGCGTTTATATTTGGCGATAGTTTTAAATCCTACCTCGCATTGAACCCGTTGCAGAATTTCTTTTCTACGTTGAAATTCCGCAGTCCCCAATATAACGAAAGTAAGGCGCGTGAGTATTTTCCCGTGATTACAAGGTGGATGGGCTTAAAAAATACAAAAGATTTTTCGTATCAGCGGGAAAGTTTTCCATCGGGAAATTCAATCGAAAGCCACCCCAATATTGTGTTGGTGCTTTGTGAATCCTTCAGCATGTATAAAAGCAGCATGAGCGGGAACCGGTTAAATACTACGCCTTATTTTGAAGAACTGGTGAGTCAGGGCATTTTCTTTAACCGTTGTTTTACTCCCCATTTTTCCACGGCAAGAGGATTGTTCGCGACCCTTACCGGCATCCCGGATGTGCAACTGTCCAAATTTTCAACCCGCAATCCACTGGCCTTACAACAGCGGACGATCATTAATGACTTCGAAGGTTACGAGAAATTGTATTTCCTGGGCGGCGATCCTGAGTTCAATAATTTTAATGGATTATTGCAAAATATCAATGGCCTGCAAATGTACACACAGGAAAAATTTCAAAAGCCTTCGGTTAATGTTTGGGGTGTTAGTGACAAAACCCTTTTCCAGGAAGCTGATAATATTTTAAGTAAACAGGCAAAACCTTTTTTCGCTATAATCCAGACAGCCGATAACCATCGTCCATTTATGATTCCGGAAGAAGATTCCGCGTTTAAAAAACTGGAATTGTCAAATGATACGCTGCATTATTACGGTTTTGAATCTTCAGCTGAACTGAATTCTTTCCGTTATTCTGATTATTGTTTCAGGAAATTTATGGAATCTGCCAGGCAGGAGCCATGGTTTCATAATACCATTTTTGTTTTTGTCGGTGATCATGGAGTGTCTGGCAATGCAGAAGCTATCTATCCTTCTGTATGGACCGACCAGCGATTGACAGATGAACATGTACCATTGCTTTTTTATGCCCCTTATTTGCTGGAACCGCAAAATCATTCAGAAGTAGTATCACAGATTGATGTATTGCCAACCATAGCCGGGCTATTGCATCAGCCTTATACTAATAGCACCTTGGGTAGGGATGTCCTGGCCACCGACAAGAAAAATAACTACGCTTTCACGATTCATCATGATGAAGGCCGGATCGGCATCATTACCAATTCCTATTATTTTGTAAAAAATATCAATTTCCACGACGAACAATTGTATTCGCTGGATAAAGAACCATTGCCTTATTCAAAAGTTGAGCAAGACTCTATAAAAGCGGAAATGTCAGAACTTACTACAGGGTTTTATGAAACAGCAAAATGGATGCTGATGAATAATAAATAAAAAATTTTGTGCCTGGAGTTCTGAGGATAAGGTTTTGCTTTTCGTGTGGAAAATTTCTGATTGATTTGTGAAATTTCAACTAAAAGAACTTTAAACTTCAAATCCTAAACTCCAAACTTCAGTTATCAATGCTTATTTTTGCAGTTCAAGCTTAAACCTTCAGACTGTGGCATTGATTAAGAGTATATCCGGTATCAGGGGAACAATTGGTGGAAAACCCGGTGAAACCCTTTCACCTGTAGACATTGTAAAATTTTCTGCTGCTTTTGGAAAAATTATCCAGCGATCATCTTCTGCCGGCAAAAAAATAAAAATTGTTATTGGCCGGGATGCCCGCATAAGCGGAGAAATGGTTCGCAATCTCGTGGTAAATACATTAATTGCCCAGGGCATCGATCTGATTGATCTCGGTTTGTCGACGACCCCTACTGTAGAAATAGCGGTGAAAATGGAAAATGCGGATGGAGGGATTATTCTGACTGCCAGCCATAATCCGAAAGAATGGAATGCGTTGAAACTATTGAATGGGGAAGGGGAATTTATTTCAGCCGAAATTGGAGCCAACCTACTGGAAGAGGCTGCGAAGGAAAATTTTGTTTTTGCACCCGTGGATAAACTCGGCACCGTGCGGATAGATGATTCTTACCTGAAGAAACATGTTGAAGCGGTATTAAATTATCCATTGGTTAATGCAAAGGCGATAGCCGGCCGCAAATTCAAAGTGGTGGTGGATGCTATTAATTCAACGGGGGCTACGTTTGTTCCGGCATTGTTGAACGTGCTGGGAGTAGAAAACGTAATCGTGATTAACAAAGAGGTGAATGGGAAATTTGCCCACAACCCCGAACCGTTACCAGAACATCTTTCAATTCTCAGTAATGAAGTGATAAAGAACAAGGCTGACCTGGGTATAGCGGTGGATCCGGATGTGGATCGTTTGTGCTTTGTGTGTGAAGACGGGACCATGTTTGGCGAAGAGTATACCTTAGTGGCTGTTGCGGATTATATTTTAAAAACCAGAAAAGGTAATACAGTAAGCAATATGAGCAGCACCAAAGCGCTAAAGGAATTGACCATTAAGCGCGGAGGTGAATATTTCCCTTCTTCCGTCGGAGAAGTGAACGTAGTGAATAAAATGAAAGAGGTTCATGCCGTAATTGGTGGCGAAGGAAATGGAGGCATCATCGTTCCCGATTTTCACTATGGCCGGGATGCATTGATTGGCATCGGTTTGTTTTTAAGCCACCTGGCCGAATCTGGTAAAAGTCTTAAGTCACTCCGGAATCTTTATCCCGATTATTTTATATCTAAGAATAAAATTGAACTTACTAACGGCTTTGATGTAAAGTCAATATTTGATAGTATTAAAAAGAGATACAAAAATAACCCGGTTAATACAGAAGACGGTTTGAAGATTGAATTTGATAACGACTGGGTACATCTTCGGACTTCTAACACCGAACCCATCATCCGGGTATACGCCGAAAGTGATTTTGAATCAAAGGCCAATCACATGGCCATGCGTCTTATACAGGATATCAAGGAGTTTATGTAGGGGGAGAAGCTGCGAGCCGCGAGCTATGAGCTGCGAGCTTGAGTAGCTTTCATTTTCCATTCATACGGCCCCCTGTCAACAGAACATAATTTATCTTTTCGACTGTTAAAAATTTAAAACTGTAACTGCTCATTAGATCTCGCAGCTCACAGCTCGTAGCTTTTTCTCCAGTTCCCTATCAACAGAACATAACTTATCTTTGCGCTGTTAAAAATTTAAAGCTGTAACTGTTCAATAGGCCTCGTAGCTAGTTGCTTACGGCTTACCGCTAATAGCTCATGGCTTTTTATATGGATCGAATTTATTTTGATAACGCTGCAACAACCTCCCTGGATAAAGAAGTGCTCGATGCGATGCTCCCTTACATGACTACGCATTTTGGTAATCCCTCTTCCATTTATTCTTATGGCAGGGAAACACGATTAGCAATCGAAACGGCCCGCAAGAACGTGGCTAAAATCTTAAATGCGCATCCCGGAGAAATATTTTTTACCAGTGGTGGCACTGAAAGCAATAATACAGCCATACAGTCTGCTATAAGGGATCTTGGTTGCGGGCATATTATTACGTCTTCCATTGAACATCATGCGGTATTGCATACGGTAGAGCATCACGATCACCTGGATGAAGTAACAAGCAGTTTTGTAAAACTGTTGCCCAATGGACATGTTGATCTTGATGATCTTGAGGAGCAACTCGCTTCCCGTGAAGAACGTTGTTTGGTAAGCCTGATGCATGCTAATAATGAAATAGGCAATTTACTGCCGATCAAAAAAGTGGGTGACCTTTGCAATAAGTATAATGCCATCTTTCATTCGGATTGCGTGCAAACGGTAGGGCATTATCCGATTGACCTGCGTAGGATACCAGTACATTTGATTTCTGCTGCCGGGCATAAATTTCATGGTCCGAAAGGTATTGGTATCCTGTATATCAATGACAACATAAAAATTAAGCCATTTATATTTGGTGGCAGCCAGGAAAGAAATATGCGGGCAGGCACCGAGAACCTGTATGGAATTGTTGGCTTTGCAAAAGCCCTGGAACTTGCATCGGCTAATCATGAAAAAGAAAGCAATTATGTTCAGTCGTTGAAGACCTATATGATCCATGCGCTGCAAAAAAATATTCCGGGCGTTTCTTTCAACGGTGATTACGCCGGTAGCTGTTTGTATACTGTGCTGAGTGCCGCATTTCCAAAAACCGAAAAGTCGGAAATGATTCTTTTTAATCTGGATATCCATAATATTTGTGTATCAGGCGGTAGTGCCTGCAGCAGTGGTGCCGATACCGGTTCTCATGTTATCCAGGCCATTGATAATAACCCCCAGAAAGTTACCGTTCGTTTTTCTTTTAGTAAATACAATACGAAAGAAGAAGTGGACAAAGTGGTGGAAACGCTGAAGACCGTGTTGTGATGTACGATGTTAGCGGGCGGATGTACCCATTTCCTATAGTTAGAAGTACCTGTTATTCAAAACAGTTTAGGATTCTTTACTCAGGAAATGAGTTTCTAATTGTGATAACGTGACTGAGTTAAACCCCGGGCACATAAGTCTATTCTGGCTGTGGCCGGTTGGTAACCACCAACCCCAAACTATAAACTTATCTCCCTCATTGATACACTCTCACATAGTCAATTTCCATTTTTTGCGGCCATATTTTTTCATCAACACCTTTCTGGCCACCCCAGTCACCGCCTACAGCGATATTGAGTAGTAAATACATTTTGTTATCAAAAGGCCATGCATCATAGCCTGAATGTTCGTTTGCGAAACTGAAATACATTCTTCCATCAACTGCTATTTTAACGGAATCAGCGCTCCATTCCATCCCATAAATATGAAAATTTTCAGAACAATCTTTTACCTCTGTTACAGCCGTTTTTTGTGTGCCAATACTGTGATAATATTTTTTACAATGAACGGAAGCATGAATTATTCCCTGGTCAAAACCCACATGCTCCATAATATCGAGTTCTCCGTCATCAGGCCATTTAAGTGGTGTAACAGAACCCAGCATCCAGATGGCTGGCCATGTACCAACACCCTTAGGGATCTTTGATCTTACTTCAATTTTTCCGTACTGCCACCCGGTGGCTACCGTGTCGCCTTTGCCTTTTGTTATCAGTCTGGCTGACGTGTAATTCATTCCTTGAAAACTTTCTTTCCGGGCTTCAATAATAAGATTACCGTTTTCTACTCTTGCATTCTCTGGCCTTTGCCAGGTGTAATATTCCAGCTCGTGGTTGCCCCAGCCATGTCCACCCGTATCATAGCTCCATTTCGTAGGATCCGGTAAGCCGGTGTAATTAAATTCGTCGGCCCATACCAGTTTCCATTTCTTAGCTGTATTTTTTTGCGAAATGGCGCAACCCGCCGATAACAGAAGAGCCGAAAGGAAAAAAGCCTTGAAATGTTTCATATCGTGCAGCAATTTGAACAGAAAGTTAGTGAATCCTGCATTTAAAGCTGCTTACAACTTTAAATAGAATTTTTTTGTGACTTTCAAATAACCTGTTATTTTTGCGCCACATTATGAAACAAAACATACACATCCATCATCATCATACTTACCCTCTAAGGTAGGCCGGTGATGTTTTGTGTATAATAGCATAAAAAGATTGGGGCTTACTAGAAAGTAGGCCTTTTTTATTTTGTACCGGCACAGCATTGCGCTAGGGAACTTCCGGTCCGCCACCGGCGGACCCTTTAACGGTTCGTTCTTTATTCAGCAAGGAGTGCCTTAAATTAAAAGCGATGGAGAAACTTAGGATAGCGATTCAGAAATCAGGCCGTCTGTACGAAGATTCGGTCAAACTGTTGAACGAATGCGGCATTGATTTACGGAATGTAAAAGACAGGTTGAGAACCGAATCAGATAATTTCCCCCTTGAAATTTTCTTCCTCCGCGATGATGATATTCCCCAGTATGTAGAGGATGGTGTAGCGGACATTGGAATTGTTGGTGAAAATGTATTGTTTGAAAAGAATAAACAGGTTGATGTGGCCGAAGAACTGGGTTTTGGTAAATGCCGGCTGGCGATAGCCATTCCCCGCAGCCAGCAATATGAGGGAATAAAATCTTTAAAAGGGAAACGAATAGCTACAAGTTACCCGTTTCTGGTAACCAATTACCTAAAGCAATATAATATTGAAGCAGATATCCATGAAATCAGTGGTTCGGTAGAAATTGCTCCGGGTATTGGCCTCGCGGATGTTGTGGCGGATCTGGTCAGTAGCGGATCTACCTTATTTATGAATGGACTAAAGGAAGTAGAAATCATCCTGCAATCGCAGGCGGTATTGATAAAAAACAAAAAACTGAATGATAAGCAGCTGCAGCTGCTGGATAAATTAATATTCCGTTTCCGCGCCGTAAAGAAAGCGAAGCGCAATAAATACGTATTAATGAATGCGCCCAATGAAAATCTTGAGAAGATTATTTCGTTGTTGCCGGGAATGAAAAGCCCTTCCGTGCTGCCATTAGCCGAAAGCGGGTGGAGTAGTGTTCACAGCGTATTGAGTGAAGATGAAT
>JAOQAL010000548.1 GCA_025963615.1 Chitinophagaceae bacterium
AGTCCAATAAGTATAAAAAAGAGGAAGAATTGATAGTAATTTTTTTGATTGCGAATTGGGCAAGATAACAGCAAATCTTACCGTATCGAATAAATCAACACGTTTTGCTTTTTATACTCACCCGGCGTCAGACTGGTAACCTTTTCGAAGATTTTTGAAAAATAGGGAACATTTTCGAAACCGGTTTCGTCCGCTATTTCACTAAAGGATAAACTTGTAGTAGCAATTAAATATTGGGCTCGTTAAATTCGTTTCCCGTGTATATACGCCAACGGTCTTTCCCCGGTAAATTGTAAAAATAGACATGGCTAAGGAAGAATAAATTCAATAATTTCATCCCTTAATTGTTTGTATAGTCCGGCTTTTCAATAATATATTATGAAAAAGAAAGTAACCAAACATTCGGTTCCGGTTAAAGAATCCTCCTTAAAGGAGAAAGCAATCAAACAAAGCCCTCTGGTCAAAAATAACAGCAGGTTCTCTATTTTAATTCTGATAATGTCGGGAGTTATTTTATATGGAAATACATTTAAGCATGATTTTACTGTTGATGATCCATGGCTAATATCACGTAATCAGCAGGTGCAAAGGGGTTTTGAAGGTATACCAGATTTGATATCAAAAACTACTTTTGTGGATATCGATAGTATTCGGGTAGCTACACCTTATCGTCCTATGTCATTTATAGCCTTTGCTACTGAATACCAGTTTTTCGGAAATAGCCCCCATGCCATGCATTTTTTTAACGTGATGTATTATATTCTGGCGGTTGCAGTTTTATACTTACTTCTCAAAAAGTATCTTTTCAAAAGCTATAGTTTTCACATGCCATTATTAATCTCGCTGCTTTTTCTCGCGCATCCGATCCATACTGAAGTGGTTGCCAATATAAAAAGTAGGGATGAAATTTTCTCCCTGTTAGGGTTCTTATCTACTTGTTATTTTCTTTTTAAATACCTCGATAATCCTAAGATTAAATATTTAACTTTTGGAGTTTTGACGTATTTTTTTGCATTATTGTCTAAAGAAAATGCGGTAACATTTATTGCAATTTTTCCATTGACACTATATGTATTTTCAACATCTGGCTTTGTAAAAATTGCAAAAATTACCGGTTGGTTGCTTATTCCTTTAATATCTTATTTTTTGATCCGTTATCAGTTTTTACAAAACATTCCCCATCAGGCAATACAACCAATTAATAATTCTCTGGTTGATATTAAGGATGACGCAAGTTTGTTTGCAACCAAAATTTTTGTAGCAGGAAAATATCTTCTGCTTTTGATTTTTCCCAATAATCTTACATGGGATTATTCATACGGATCGATCGCCCCGCAGAAATTAGGGAATTTGTATGTGTTGCTAAGCTTAATTGTCAATGTTAGCTTATTAATTTTTGCTATCGTTAAAATCAGAAGAAAATCTTTGATCGCTTTTGGAATCTTATTCTACTTTATTGTTTACTCAATAACATCAAATTTTTTTATTACTATTGATGCAACAATGGCGGAGAGGTTTATGTTTATTCCATCACTGGGGTTTTGTATTATTCTTGCAGTAATGCTTATGAAAATTAACAGTAAACCAAATAGAAAACTTAACCCCTCCTTTATAACTTTGGTAATTTTAATCCTTACTCTTTATTCTGTAAAAACAATAACCAGGAATCAGGATTGGAAAGATACTGAGACGTTAATCAGTTCAGAGCAGGAAAACTCAAATGCCGTAAGAACGCAACTTTCCTATGCTAATCAAATGGAGCAGCTTGGCAACACTCAACGCGATGCGGTAACTAAGAAAGAATATTATAATAAAGCGCTAATGGCTGCAAATAAAGCTGTAAACAGTTATCCCGGTTATAGCTTAACCCATTATGTTCTTGGCAGAACTTATTTAAATACGAATGATACCACGCTGGCAAAATCCGAGTTCCTCAAAGCTATAGACATAAATAAAAGTAATATTAAAGCATTAAATGATTTAGGTGTTATATATTGGCATGAGCATGACATGGATAAATCAGCGGATACATATAAAAAGATAACGGAAATTGATAATAAAAATGAAAAGGCTTTTGAAAATCTTGGAATGATTTATTTTTTTAAGAAGGATTATACCAATGCTTTAAGGATGTATGACATTACGTTATCACTTAATCCCAACAATAGTTTAGCAAATCAATACAAAAAAATTATCGGGGAAGAATTTCAAAAAAATTAAATAAGAAGTTCGACGGTAGACTCCGCTGCGAAACAAATATTGTTTATTCCTGATAAAAAATGAGTACGCTGAGTCTGAAAGATACAATCAGTAACCACAACTGAGATGCACCAATAAATCCGGACAGTTAAGTTGCTTAAATTTGAGTAACAATGACTGGAAAAAGCACAAAAAAGACGCGCAGGAAGTATGATGCATCCTTCAAAGAAGATGTATTAAAAATGGTCGTATCTGGAAGATCCGTATCTGATGTAGCCCAGGCGCTGGGCATAGGCCCCCATATCATTTATCACTGGATCAAAATTTCAAAGCAAAAAAATTCCATCAATCATCCGTTGTCGACCTCTGATTCTACCACTGAGATCGATCGTTTAAAGGCAGCCCTGCACCGTGCTGAACAGGAACGTGATATTTTAAAAAAAGCATTGGGAATCTTCAGCCGTGGGATTTAAGAACGGTCTACCGGTTTATATTCAAGATGAAGAGAATATCCTGTTTAGTTATTGTGTGAAGTGCTTGAGGTCAGTCGTAGCAACGGATTGAAAGCCATTCAGCCAAGGTCTTTCGTTCCTAAAACAACCGATAGTCGCCATCCTTACAGGATCAGCCCTAATTTGTTGAAACAAAGACCAGCACCGGCGGCTGCCAATCAGGTGTGGGTGGGCGATATCACTTATATCCCGATGGTGGGTGGCAGCTTTCAGTATTTATCTGTCTGGATGGATTTGTTTTCCCGCAAAATTGTCGGCTGGGACCTGAAGGATCATATGCGCGAATCACTGGTTACATCGTCGCTTAAAAAGGCTATTAACAGCCGCAAAATAAAACCAGGACTGTTGATTCATTCTGATCGCGGTGGCCAATATGCAGGCACGGTGTTCCGGCAAATACTTGACGGCCCGGATAAAATGTTGCAAAGCATGAGCGATGCCGATAATCCTTACGATAATGCGCATATGGAGTCTTTCTTCAGCAGGTTCAAGGCTGAACTAATGGAAGGGGCGCCTTCCAGGATGCTGAAGATTCCCGGAGTGAAATTTTTGAGTTTATTGAAATGTATTACAACCCCAGCAGGTTGCATTCCTCAATTGTTACACCGTTTATTCTTTTATTCAGGTCACTGAGCAGGTTGCCGTTTTTATCATAGCCGTAATCATTGCCCACAGTGTTCTTATCGGTAAAGTCACCCAGCTTATGATCGGTAGTACCTGTACCTGTTTCTGCCACAGCGCTAAGCTTATTACTGTTGGTGTAATAACTATAAAACATATTATCAATCTGCGGGCTGGTATTCAGCTTCAGGCCCCATTGCTGCAATTTTTTAATGTTACCATTTTCATCGTAGGCGGATCCGGGAGTTCCATCACCGGTCATCATATCAAAATTAACGGCGGTGTTATCCACATAGGCAGTACCGTTATGCTGGGTGAAGTCAGCTCCGATTAACCGGTTTACGGCATCATAGCTAAAGCCATAGGCCCCTGCCTGCAACTTTTTAGAAAATACGGTTCTGTACCCCCGTGTAGTTCTATAATGGGACTACAGCCTACTTGGTGTTAAGCAACGGGAAAGGCAGGACCGTATTTTAATTTCCGCCTCTCAATAAAATTTTCTGTTATACTTACCACTGAGAACAACCGTTTACAAAAGCCCAGTGCTGGAGTGCATAGACTAACAGCAGAACAATCAACCGTAAAAATATTCATTTCCGAATATTCAGGCAATGAAATCAAAAATGCACTGATGCCCTCGCAGGAGCTTACCAATCCCCTGGAAGAACTGATTGCCACCGGCGAAGCAGTATTTGAGTTTATAAATCAATCAGAGATTAGTATTGAAATGAAAAACGCATTCTGTCGCCTGCAAAAGCAATTTGATTTTTATAAGAATTTACTAGCAGGGTAGGACTATCAATCTAGGGGGTGAGTGGAGACACGCACCACGGCGTTTGATTGTTATAAGAATTTACTTTCCGGATAGGTCGTCTTTGGTGGGCCTGGTCTCTAAAATGAAAACCGAGCAGCTTGCCAGCAAAATCTTGCCGGTATGAGAAAATTCAAAATTAAAATTATCGGAGGTCATCTTACTGAAGATAAAAAACAATGCCTCATTGCTAAACCAACCTGAGATGGTTAGCTATATATCCGGATAGGATAAATTACGCTAAACGTTCGCAAGTTAATATTAAAAAGAAGGTTCTGTTGAATGGATATGCCGGATGAGGGAAGCCGTATTATTCAATTTCAGCTTTTTAAGGATATTGTGTCGGTGTACTTCCACTGTTTTAAACGAACGGTTAAATTTTGTTGCGATCTCTTTAGAAGTTAAACCTTCTTTAAGAAATTTGATGATTTCTATTTCACGTGATGTCAGCTCGTTTATGCCGTTAAGCTCATCGGCCATCTCCTGCTTTACTAAAATATCTTTTATTTCATCACAAACAAAGGTTCTGCCCTGCATCACTTCATCAATCGCCTTGAACATTTCTTTCTGGGATGAATTTTTAGTTACATATCCCATGGCCCCCAAGCCCATCATTTTTTTGCAATAAGACGGCTGGTTATGCATGGAAATAATTATAATTCTTGTAGTGGGAGAAAATTGGCGGATCAGTGGTACAGCATCAAATCCCGAGCCTGGCGATAGGTTAATATCAAGGAGCACAATATCGGGATTTTTGCTTTTTATCATTTCGATAGCTGTATCAAACATGCCACTCTCACCCACAATTTTTATGTCTTTATTTGCAGTCAGCATCCCAACCCATAATTCTCTTACTAGTTTATGATCTTCAACCACTATAACTTCAATTTTCTTCATCATAAGTAATTAATAGTAAAAAGTCCGGGTTATTACCCTGGTAAAATTCCGGTCCTTTAAAAACTGTACGAACAGCTACTATTACGATTAAAAACGTTTTTTATTGTGCGTAATAAGCCTTAACCGTGCACGTTATTCTGTGAAGGATATGTTCGTGTCTGAAATGGTTGTATTTTCTTGCGAGCCTTTGCGAAATTCTATTTCTTTCTGGAGTTGATGTATGACCAGCTTGCACTTTTCGAAATCTTCTTCATTTTTGTATCTTCCAGCCATCATTTTAGTATAATTCTGGGTTTGATCTTGAAGCATTTCTATTAGAACGCTTAAATCTAAGTTTTGGTAAGCTTGCATTATTTTTTAAGTGGGTTGAAAACACACTACAAATTTCATGCTAAGTAATTTCATCTATAGTTACGATAAAAACGATCTGAATTGGGGAAGTAAAAGGACTTACTGTATAATCGTCAAACCCCGCATTGACCAGCACGGGGGGTAATGTAATCAGAATCTTCGTCAACAAAAAGTGACTATCCAGATAGGTTAGTCAAACAGGCCAACCTTAATGGGTTTGCTTCTCTGTTGTAGAGCCAAATAGGGTTGCCAACCTTATGAGTTCGTTTCTCTGCTGTAGACTACTTTCAAAGGTTGGCAACCCTTTAGGCAACCTTAATAAGTT
>JAOQAL010000551.1 GCA_025963615.1 Chitinophagaceae bacterium
CGCTGTCAGTATATACAGATGCCGGCATTACATCAAAAGGTGCTGTATATTTTGCAATGGTCTTCAGATACTCCGAATATAGTGTAACACCGGAATACCATTTCATCCAATCAGGATGATCAGGAAACGCACGGCAAAGTTCCGTAAGTGCGAGCGTAGCTCCCTGCTCACGGCCACGGTGGCAATAATGAAGCAAGCGGTCTTTGGCTGTAGTAGTATAATAGAAACCGGTTAAGGGAATATCCCAGTCAGTGCGTTGGCGCTGCTGCGCATTCACTATTACCTGTGATAATTTGGTTGCCTTGTCAGCATATTTTTTATTGCCGGTTGCTTTCCATAAATCCACGGAAGCGATAATTGCCTGCGACGCCAGTTCATGCTCCACATTATCTGAATCAAATGATCCCCTCCAAATCTCTTTGGAAGACTTTACGTTTGGCAAGCCCTCTACGGCAAACTTCCAATCTGCTTCCGCCATTTTTAATGCATAAGCAGCCAGCCGGGGGTCACTATCTTTTAATACACGCGCAGCGATCGCTTCTACCGCCGAGGCCTGAAAATTTGTCATCGGGCTGTTGCGGGCTGTCGTTGTAATATCATCAAAGTCTCCCAGGATGCTGTTGGTTCTCCGGCTACTGATAGAACCTCCATTACGGTAACCATCGTTAAAACTTGTTTTCAAAACCCAGTCAAGGCCCCATTTTGCCTCTTCAATAACACGTTCTTTCAATTCCGGATTATCATTTCTTATATGCAGTTGTTCCGCCATGCTGAATAACGCATAGGTTATCTCTCCTGTGTTCTCAATTCCCTGGGTCAGGTCACCCGCATCATGCCATCCACCATTGATGACTATGCGCTTATCATCGTGTTTGCAGGTCCAGTCGCGGTGACAAATACCATGGACGCCGGGTACATCCAGGCCACAACGTTCAGCATAGTAAAAATTCAGCGCTTTCCAGATCGTTCGATCCCAAACATTCGCATCAATTCGGAAAGGCTGTGTAACTACATCGCCTGCCTGTAGTATGTAAGTACCTGGCTGCCGGATTTCAGAAAAATTCATTACCTGGAAAGTTCCGATATGGGAACTGGAAATCTCCAGCGGTTTTGATAAAACTACCGCTCCACTTTCCTGGTTGATGAGTTTGAATTCTTTCGCCTCAATATTACTCGCGACAGCACTTTTTACAGCGCCTGTCTGGTAGCCCGTGTGACTGTAAGAAATCCGGCCCGGCCAGACCTCCCAGCCCTCTACCTTATCCGGATTTACTTTTTCAAGATCCAATTGGTCAAAATAAAATTGAATGTTATCCGCTTCCTCCGGTGCATTGCCCGATAAGCCATACGACATTTCAAGACTTGTTATCTTGTCTCTTGCCACATTGCCGATTTCCCAAACTATATGGTTCCATTCATGATTACGGAGTATCAAGGAGGTTTCTCCTTCCTGGCCAAATAACGCGGGCATTTTTACAACACCATCATTATACAAACGAAAATCCAGCGCCGTAGTATAAAAACCGGGTAGTTCAGGGTAAATCCAGATAGAGAGGCGGTTGAAGCCTGTCCAGTCTTCGTCATTAAAAAGACGACGGATGCCCGAACGACCCCAACCCCGGCCGGTTTTAGGAGCAGGTCCTTCAAGCCTTGTAGGGGTTTGCATAAGCAGGGACTGGTTACCGTTATGAACCTTATCTTTTGTCAGTGAAATCCTGGCAACTGAACCACTGGAGTCTAAAATTTTCGTGACAATCCTTGCATCTACCACGGGACCCCCACTGGTAGTAAACGAATGCCAATGATCCAGTGTTTCCATGCCATCCAGCGCACGGCTTTCCAACACCGCTTTATTAAGCCAGCGGTAAGAGGCGGAATCCTTGAAGTCAGCAGTCATCGGTTCGCGAACAGATTGGAAACCCAATAAGCAAACAACAAAAAACGAAAACCAGTATTTCATGACGGTAATGATTGATGATTTCAACTTTGAATAATAGCAGGCAAATTATGCTATACATTGTAAAAGTTTCTGAATTTATTTGCCCGGTCGAACTATTAATTTGACTTAGGTCAATACATTTCTCTTCAACTTTTGTCTCACGACGCCAAAGAACCGGACAATTGAGTCTCGATTCAATCAACTTTGCAAACCAGGACAGCTTTCCAAACGCTTCCGGTTAAGTAGTTCTAATTGTGGTGATTTTTCAACCCATCCCTCTCCCTGTTTGCAGCTTGAAATGCAAGGGAGGTAAATTCAATACGGGTATTAAACTGGCACGCATTCATTATCAGTTTATCGAAGTTCTAATTGTTCTAACTTTTCAACCGCTCAGTCTCGCAGCTCACAGCTCATAGCTCATAGCTTGTAGCTCATAGCTTGCAGCTCCTACTCAATACTCCAACTCATTCCCCCACCTTTTTCATCTTTCAATGCAATGCCCAATGAAGCTAATTGATTTCTGATCCGGTCAGAGGTAGCAAAATCTTTTTTACTTTTTGCTTCTTTTCTTATTTCAATCAATAGGTCTATAACTCCCTTCAGTTTGTTATCATCGGTTTCTGTAACACTTTTTAATCCCAGCACATCTTCCAGGTACACCTTAAACTGGCGTTGTAATAAGGTAAGCGTTTCCGCAGATAAAGAAGTCACCGGAACAATTTTATCTTTCATACTATTAATAACAGGTACCAGCTCAAACATATTGGCCAATACTTTGGATGTATTAAAATCGTCATCCATGAAAACATCAAACTCGCTGATCAGGATCTTTACTTTTTTATCCAGCTCTTCATCTACCGCACTTTCCGGGCTGCCGGCTTCTAACTTCTTCAAATTTTCGTAAGCGTCCCAAAGCCGTTTTAATCCTTTCTCTGCAGCCTGCAGCGCTTCGTTACTAAAATCGAGGGTGCTGCGGTAATGCGTTTGCAACATGAAAAAACGAACATTCATCGGGCTGTAGGCCTTTTCCAGTAAAGGATGGTCGCCACTGAATAACTGCCCGGGTAAAAAACCATTGCCGGCACTTTTACTCATCCGCACCCCATTTACCGTCAGCATATTGGTATGTAACCAATAGTTGGCAGGCGACACATGATAACAGGCCTGTGATTGTGCTATTTCGTTGGTATGGTGGGTCGCAGCCAGGTCCATTCCACCCCCATGGATATCAAATTGTTTTCCTAAATATTTTTCACTCATGGCCGAGCATTCAATATGCCAACCCGGAAAACCCATGCCCCAGGGCGATGGCCATTGCATCAGATGTTCAGGCCCAGCCTTAATCCAAAGAGCAAAATCAAGCCGGCCGCGTTTTTCATCCTGGCCGCCCAACTCCCGGGTTCCTTCGAGCAGGTCTTCTAATTTTCTATTGGTGAGTATGCCGTAAGGTTTTTCTTTACTGTATTTTTCTACATCAAAGTACACCGTGCCATTTACCACATAGCCATAACCGTTATCTATTATCTGCTGGGCCATTTTTATTTGCTCCGTAATATGACCGGTAGCGGCGGGCTCAATAGTAGGAGGCAGTGCGTTAAATAAATCCATCACTTTGTGAAACCCAAGAGTATAACGTTGAACAATTTCCATTGGCTCCAGTTGTTCCAACCTCGCTTTTTTTGAAAATTTATCATCGCCTTCATCGTGATCGCCCTCAAGGTGACCGGCATCCGTAATGTTGCGTACATACCTTACTTTATATCCCAGGTAACAGAGATACCGGTAAATAATATCAAAAGAAATAAACGTACGGCAATTACCCAGATGCACATCGCTATACACCGTAGGGCCACACACATATAAACCTGCATGGCCGGGTACTATCGGTTTAAATAGCTCTTTTTGTCTTGATAACGTATTGTATAATTTCAACTCGCTCATAATAAAACTCCTGCTTTAAAACCGGCAAAGAACAGGATAATATCGTTTTTTTGAAACAATTAGTATAAAAATAATATTTTTTTTTACGGGGTATTGACTTCAGTTGATGCCATTCTCCAGAACTGGTGTTTGATAAACTCAAAATCAGGAGGGCAAAATAGTTTAATTATCCCGGCATTTCTGTCAAAAAAAAATGCCGGCATACAACTGCTTCGGTTCTCTTTTTTTGAATTTTGCAGAAGAATGGTTGTCAAACTACTTTTTGCCGGAGGGGGACTTCAGATCCGCCACCAGCATATAGTGATCCGACAACTCTCTAACATATCTTTTAACCTGGAGAACAGAAAATTTTTTATCCGTGAAAATATAATCAATACGCAGTGTTGGCGAAAGTGCAGAAAAAGTCCTGCCGATCCCAAACCCTTTTTCCAGGAACACGTCATGCATCCCGCCGCGGATCGTGGCATAGGCATAGGATGTAGGCACATCATTCAGGTCTCCGGTAAACAAAACGGGGTAGGGACTGTTGCTTAATTCTTCCTTTACGCTGTTCGCCTGGTGACCGCGAATAGTAGCTGCTAGTTTTAATTTTGAAAAAATACTACGCGAATTCTTTATCACGCCTTCCTCCCCATGTTGTATTTGTTCAATTTTATCATAATCCGCCTTGTCGAATAGAACAGACTGAAGATGGGTAGTATAAACCCGGAGGGTATCGCCATTAAATTTCAGGTCGGCGTGCAGTAATACTTCCGTTATTCCGGGTTTAGGATAATATATTTTGCCGGTATCCAACATGGGCAAACGTGAAAAAATAATGGAACTGTAATAATGATCTTTTGAATCCACTTCATAGGAGAAATAGTAGTAGGGATATTTTAATTCTTTCTGTATATACCGGATGTTGTTGTAATATTCGGGATTGATGGAAGTATGAAACTCCTGGAGGCATATTACATCCGCGTTTTGCTGTTTCAATAATTCCATCATTTTTAACCTTACCTGGCTGCCTTTATTATTATTTTGTTTTAATTCAATGAAGCGGGCAACATTCCAGGTAACGATGCGGAGTTCATCTGGCTTTTTTGTATAGGTAAATGAAGGCTGCGAATGGAGGGCAAATAAAAGACTTACATTTTTCCACCCCGCCAGTAATGCAATGGCGGAAATAATTACATATTTTACCTTAAAAAATATCCAGAAAATAAAAAACAAGACCACGGCCAGTAATAAAAAAGGAAAGGCCAATCCGGATAAAGAAATGAACCACCATTTTGCAGGATCAAGATAAGGAACCAGGCAAGCCAGTAAAAAAATAATTACAATAACAATATTAGCAATAACCAATACCCTTTTTGTAAAACGACGAAAACCGGTAGTCATTAGCGTTTATTAGCGGTCAATTGGCGAAAATTAGCTGACATTCGCGGGCATTAGCGTTATAAATCCTCCTCGCTCGCTCTCTTCAGCAGTTCTCTTTCTTCTTCGCTAAGGTACTGGTATCCTTTCTGGTTAATCTTGTCGAGAATTTCATCTACTCTTTGCTGCGTAATGTTGGCTGTTTTTTTAAAAGGCTGCTTTGTTTTTTTGTAATACAATTCTTCACGGATGCTTTTGCCCTTTTTGGGTTTATCGGGATTAAAAAGATCATTTACCCAATCAAAAAAGCGATTCATCCACTCGCTCCAGTCATAGCCTCTCCGCAAAAGGAATATGAAAAGAAAGCCCATAAAGCCACCAGCGATATGTGCAATATGGCCACCGGTATTATTGTATGGAATCGTAACCAGGTCAATGATAACAAAAAGTGTCGTGAGTATCCACAACGGAATGCCGCCATTTAACATGGGGAAAATGCGGTAATCCGGAGAAATCATAGTAGTGGCAACCGCTACAGCCATAACACCAGCGGAAGCTCCCAAGGCAGTAACCACCGCCAGTTCGGGCCTTAGGACTGAAAAAAAGTTGAATGCCACCATAAAAGCAATCCCGCCGGCCAAACCACCATAAATATAAACCGGGATAATTTTGCGGCTGCCTGTCAAATCCTGCATAATGTAACCAAAGGCCCATAGCCAAAGCATATTGCCCAAAATATGCCAGATGGATTCACTGTCATGGACAAACATGTGGGTGATCAGCGTCCAGGGCCTTGTTAAAAAAGTAGTAAAGTTGGCGGGAAGAGTAAACCAGTTTAAGACATTCTTATGAAAAGATTCGATGGGAATGTGGTTGAAAAAATAGACCACCTTGATAAACCCAAAAATTACAAAAACCGTAATGTTAATGACAATTAGGGCAACAAGTGTATTATTTTCACGACCTATGGCAAGGCGTCGACGATAATCTTTTTCGTAATAACTCATAGTCTCAGGTTCACTGACAAATTTACAAAAAGCCTTTAGTTGAGTTGAGAAAAGACTGTTATTTATTTCTGTAAATATCTATTAGTATAACGTTTTCCGGTTCGTTTTGTTCCAGACATAGACTATAATAAAGCCGGCTAAGGCACCTCCAAGGTGGGCAAAATGGGCGACATTGTCAGTACTGTAATTTGTAATGCCCCCGAATAAATCCAGAGCTACATACGCTAAAACCAGCCATTTAGCTTTAATAGGTATGGGAATCGGCATGATCATAAATTCGGTATTGGGAAATAAATATCCGAAGGCTACCATAATTCCCATGATAGCGCCTGAAGCACCCAGTGCCGGCGATAAAGCACCTAAAAGTTTTGTCACTCCCGCCTGGTCATTTGCAATAATGGCATCTGCCAGTTGTCCACATCTGAAATATTGTATGGCAAGGTGAAAAAGAGCCGCCCCAATTCCACTAGCAATGTAAAAAAATATAAACCGTTTGGCACCCCATAAATTTTCCAGTGTTCGCCCAAACATCCAAAGAGCAAACATATTGAATAGAATATGCGCAAATACAATTCCTCCGTGACTATCAATCGCCGCATGTGCAAACATATATGAGATCAATTCATAGGGATGAAATCTGCGCAAGCCTGATAATTCACCACTTTGGGCAAGTATCTGTTCGAGTTTTGGAGGTATAGCGGGGTGAAGAGAAAGTAGATCTGTTAATGGAAAACGATTCTGTAATGTTAACTGTGCAATCCAAACGAGCAAATTAATTATAAGCAGATTTTTTATAACCGGAGGAAACAGCTCAGGACGGGAATACCTAAAATTACTCATAGGATAAAGATAATTGTTATCAGATTAGAGTAAACACGATTTATAATTTTATTAGATTTCTTTGCGCAATTTTAACTGAGCCACATTTTCAATATGATGTGTATGCGGAAACATATCAACAGGCTGAATTTTTGTAACATCATATTTCTCGCTTAATATATTCAGGTCCCTTGCCTGCGTAGCAGGGTTACAACTAACATACACAACAAGAGGCGCACTGATATCCAGAATTTTCCGGACTAATTTTTCATGCATACCCGCTCTTGGCGGATCTGTAATAATTACATCCGGCTTACCATGCACGGAAAAAAATTCATCATTACAAATATCAATTACATCGCCCGCAAAAAAAGAAGTATGTGATAAATGGTTTAGTTCAGCATTTTCTTTTGCATCGTTAACAGCGGCCGCAATGAGTTCAACACCGATTACTTTTTTTGACAGCCTGCTTAGAAATATGCCAATACTGCCGGTACCGCAATACAGGTCATAAACAGTTTCATTGCCCGAAAGTTCTGCGAATTCCCGGGTTATCTCATATAACTTTTCAGCTTGCCGGGTATTGGTTTGAAAAAAGGATTTAGGTCCTATTTTGAATTGAAAATTTTCAAGCTTTTCTATTACAAACCCTTTTCCATGAAATATTACCGGCTCCAGGTCATGCAGGCTGTCGTTCCATTTCGTGTTAATGGTATACAGCAAGGTGGTAATGGAAGGAAATTTTTCGGAGAGGTGGTTTAGTAATTCATTTTTTTTGGATTCATCATCTTCTCCCAGCATGATATTCACCATCAACTCCCCCGTAGTACAAAGCCGCACCTGCATCGTGCGCAAAAAACCGCTATGGTTGCGGATATCATAAAACGAAAAATGATTTCGAATCGCAAAATCTTTTACGGCAAGCCGGATGCCATTGGTGGGTTCTGCCTGCAGGTAACAGGTTTTGATGTCAACCAGCTTATCAAAAAAACCTTTGGCGTGAAAACCCGCTACATTCTCGTCGCTGCTAATAAGTGGATCATGCAATTCTTCTTTTGTTAAAAACCGTTTGTTACCAAACGTATATTCCATTTTATTTCGGTAATATTTTGTTTCATCAGCACCGGCTATCGGCATTATTTCCGGCAACATGACTTTTCCGATGCGTTCAAGCTGGTCGCTTACTTGTTTTTGTTTGTAAACCAGCTGTTTTTCATACGGCAGCATTTGCCACTGGCAACCGCCACAAATTCCGAAATGAGAACAAAAGGGTTTTTCCCTTTCCGCAGAATAACTATGAAACAGCAAGGGCCGCCCTTCCGCCCAGTCTTTTTTACTTTTTAACAATTGAATATCCACTACATCTCCCGGCACGGTGCTCTCTATAAAAATCACTTTTCCACCTACCCTGGCAAGCGACTTGCCTTCTGCGGCATAATCTTCAATAAGCACTTTTTCCAGTACAATATTTCCTTTTCTTCTTTTCACGCCGCAAATGTAGACCATATCCATCCAGTATCCAGCATCCGGTATCCAGAATCCAGCATCCCCGGTTTTCCTCTCCCATGCTAGTATTCCCGGAGTTTTTGAATAATTTTACCCATTATTCTTACTTTATGAAGAGATTTTATCCGCTGATCATCTTGTTTATAGCTGTATCGGTATCAGCTCAGCCAAAAGATGGCTATTCGATTAAAGTCACCTTCAAACCTTTTAAAAATCAATTTATATACCTGGGTTATTATTACGGTACGCAATATCCTATAGTTGATTCGGTAAAACTGAATGAAAAAAGTGAAGGCATTTTTAAGGGGGATAAAAAATTAGGCGGCGGTATCTATTTGATCGGTTATCCTGATAAAAGCAGGTTTTTCGAATTTCTTATTGATAAAGAACAGCAGCTTACAATAAGAGCGGATAGCGCTGATGTGGTGAATAGTTTAAAGTTTGAAAACTCGGCTGAGAACGTTCTTTTCAATAATTACCAGCAATTCATGCTGACAAAAGGCAAAGAGATTGAGCAGGCAAAAAGCCAGTTGGCTTCAGCAACCAAAGATTCAGTAAATCTCAATAACCTTATTATCAACGATAATAAACAAATAAAGGAATACCGGGAAAATGCCATGAAGAAAAACCCGAATTCTTTTCTTACCACATTATTGGTGGCTATGCAGGAACCCCAGGTGCCGCCCGCAGATAAACATCCGGGGGGGAAATACGATTCTTTATATGCTTACCGGTATTTTAAAGATCATTACTGGGATGGTGTAAATTTTTATGATGAACGTCTTGCTAGAACAACGTTCTTTGACGGTAAGCTGGATAAATACTTTGCTCAATTGGTTTATCCCGATGCGGATTCGGTAAATAAGGAAATTGACTGGATGCTGGGTTATGCAAGTGCCAATGCAGAAATGAAGAAATTCTTACTACTCAAATTTGTAAACAGATATATTACCCAGAAATACATGTGGGAGGATAAAGTGTTTGTGCATTTATTTGAAAAATATTTTTCCAACCAGAAATATGACTGGATGAATGAAAAAGGGTCCCAACTTATTTCCAACCGGGCTTATAGCCTGATGGCAAATATTCTGGGTACCTATGCTGCCAACGTCGTTTTGCCTGATACGGCTAATCAACGGGTTTCACTTTTTGCCGTGAATGCTCCCTATACGCTCGTTTGTTTCTGGGATCCTACCTGCAGCCATTGCCGGGAAACCCTTCCTAAAGTGGATTCTATGTATAAAAGCAACTGGAAAGCGTTAGGCTTGAAAATTTATGCCATTGGCCGGGAAACCGATGGAACCCGGGCCGACTGGCTCAACTTTATCAGGCAGCACCACCTGCAGGAATGGACCCATGTTTTTTATTCAAAAACCGAAGAAAAGGAGAGGATTGCCCAAAATACTCCGGGTTATTCCCAGCTTTACGATATTCAGAGTTTCCCTACCTTATATCTTTTGGATAGCGAGAAACGGATTGTGGCGAAAAAGCTGTCCTATGAGCAGATGAATGAAGTGCTGAAACAAAAGGCAGGCAAATAGGGTCAAACCCATAAGGTTCTATCCACGCAAACCACATCGGTTTTATCTACGTAAACCTTATAGGTTTTGTAAACAATTATTTAAGCGCTTTTTCGTTGTTATAAGTCTTGATCGAGTTTAAAATTCAATATTATGAGCAAAAAACTGTTTGTACTGCCTGTAGCAGTCTTGCTTACACTTTCGGGCTGGTCACAAACCCTGTTTACCTACGGAAAACACGATGTGGATGCAAAAGATTTCCTGAGAGCTTACGAGAAAAACAAAACAGATACCAAAGAGAGTAAGAGCCGGGCCATCCAGGAATACCTTGATTTGTATATGCGGTCACGCCTTAAAATACAGGAAGCTTATGACCGGGGCTATGATACCCTGTCCCAGATAAAATCAGAAGTAGACAACCTTCGCCAGCAGATTATTGACAACTACCTGAATGATCCGCAAAGTTTTAATAAACTGGTCAATGAAGCTTTTCAACGGAGCCAGAAAGATATTCATACTGCCCATATTTTTATCAGTTCGAAAAAAGCTGACGGCACGATAGATGACCTGGCGGCGAAAGAAAAAGCCGGAGAGACACTGAAACTCCTGCAGAAAGGCGGGGATTTTTCAAAAATAGCGGCACAGTATTCAGATGATCCGTCTGTGAAAAATAATAACGGGGATATAGGTTATATCACGGTGTTTGTTCTGCCCTATGAACTGGAAAATATTGTCTATACTACACCGGCCGGAAAATATTCAGCTATTTATCATTCTAAAGCCGGCTACCATATTTTTAAAAATCTGGGCGAACGAAAAGCCAGGGGTAAAATGAAGGCCCAGCAAATCCTGTTGGCATTTCCACCGGATGCTGATGCCGCGACAAAGAAGACGATTGCAAAACGGGCCGATTCAATCTATCAGCGGCTATTGAAAGGTGATGATTTGGGAAAGCTGGCCAGTCAATTCAGCAACGATTATGTTTCCGCTGCCAGCGGGGGCAGTATTCCTGATTTTGGGGTTGGCCAATTTTCGCCCGCATTTGAAAATTATGTTTTTAGCCTGCCGAAAGATGGCGCCATTGGTAAGCCCTTTTTGACTGAACATGGTTACCATATTGTAAAAAGAATCAAGCACGTACCGGTTGGTATAGATTCGGCCGATAAAAATAACAGGCTGCTTCTTCGAAGCCAGGTAGAGCAAAACGACCGGATGGTTGTAAGCAAAAATGCTCTTTATGCCAGTGTGGTACGAAGTGCCGGCTTTAAAAAAATGCCTTATCAGGATACTGAATTGTGGGCATTGACAGATAGTGTAATTGACTTCAGATCTCCATCCAGGCCTCTTAAAATAACCTCCGAAACAGAGTTATTCAGTATCGGGGATAAAATAGTACAAGCTACGGAATGGATGAACTATGCAAAAACATTTCGTTATAAAAATGATGGTTCAGGCGTGAAGCCTTACAGCCAGGTAATGGACGAATTTATAAATTTTGAAGCGCAGCAATATTACCGGGAACACCTGGAAGAATTTAATGAAGATTTCAGAAACCAGATGACGGAGTTTAAAGAAGGGAACCTGTTTTTTGAAATAATGCAGCAGGAGATATGGAATAAAGGACAGGCTGATTCGGCCGCTTTAGAAGCCTGCTATGCAAAAAATAAAAATAAATATGGGTGGAAAGAAAGTGCCGATGCTGTTATTTTCTTTTGTTCCGACATCAATACTTCAAAACTTGTTTATGACCAGGTTAAGAAAAAGCCCGGATCGTGGAGAAGCATTGTTGATGCATTGAGTGAAAAAGTGGTGGCAGATTCCTCCCGGTACGAATGGACCCAGATTCCTGATTCCAGTAAAGCGGGACTAAAGCAGGGAATGATTACCAGTCCGGTTATAAATACCAACGATAACAGTGCTTCGTTTGCCTATATTGTAAAATTATACCCGCAGCCGCAACCCCGTAATTTTAAAGAAGCAAGAGGGTTAGTCATTAACGACTATCAGAATGAGCTGGAAGAAAAATGGATAGCGGAACTAAAAAAGAAATATCCCCTGACTGTCAACAAGCAGGTCCTGGATAATATTTCAAAATAAAAAAAAATTCACGCAAAGAATGTTTCAACGCAAATACCCGAATGCTCATTCAAATAATAAATTCGTATATCAACTTTTTGTAAAAAGAAGAAATGGACTGAAATGTCTGGAGACGCAATGACAATTGCGTTTTCTGTTTCAGTATGGTGCGCCACACTTACTGGGCCCTTGATTAATGATCCTGGCACAGGCTTCCAACCATTTCCCGCTCTCTGAACAATCAAGGGAGTAGCGAAACATAGCTGAAACCACAGCAGTATGCACCTCGTGTTCCACCGGAACAAAAAAGCCACAGTACAATAGGTCTCGCAGCTTACAGCTCACAGCTTGTAGCTCACAGCTTGTAGCTCGCAGCTTATCCCTATCTTCCCTAAAGAAAACCTAAACTTCATGAGAAAGCTATTACTGTTACCACTGATGATCACTATGCAACTAGTCATCATGGCACAAGTAGAAAAACAGGGAGATTCAAAATACAATCCCCGTGAACTATTTCCTGCTTCTTCCATGCTGCCTTCCGGAAACACGTATCGTTCAGCTACAGGTGAACCTGGACCCGCCTATTGGCAAAACAGGGCCGACTATAATATTGATGCATCCTTGGATGACAAACAACATATCATTATAGGAAACGTCACAATAACGTATACTAATAACAGTCCGGAAGCTTTAAGCGATCTCTGGCTGCAGGTGGAGCAGAATGCATACACACCGCACTCCCGGGGAATGGATGCGAAGCTTTTAACAGACAGCAACCAGCTGAAATTGAATAAATCATTTGAGGGCGGATATACGTTCCGGTCTGTTCAGGTCATTTCGCAAAGTGGTAAAGAAATAATAGTCCGCAAAGCAGCCTATACTGTTACGGATACCCGCATGCAGATCCGTTTAGCAACACCCCTGTTAAAAGGCCGAAAGGTTAAACTTAAGATTGCATATAGCTATACGATACCCCGGTTTTTTTACAACAATGATTTTAATGTTAACCGCACCGACATACTGCCTTCAAAAAACGGCGATATCTATTCGATAGCCCAGTGGTATCCCCGTTTATGCGTACTCGATGATGTGGAAGGCTGGAACACACTGCCTTTCCTCGGCAACGGGGAATTTTACCTGGAATATGGCGACTTTCGGGTAAACCTGACATTACCATCCGCCTATATTGTAGAAGCTTCGGGCGAACTACTTAACCCACAGGAAGTATTAACTCCCAAAACCCTGCAGCGTTGGAAAGCGGCACATAATAGCGAGCAGAAGTTTTTTATCCGCACTTCCGAAGAGGTAACCGATACGGCATCAAGACCAACTAAAGCCCACTGTACCTGGAAATTTGCGCTGAACAATGCCCGTGATTTTGCCTGGACGGCTTCAAAGTCTTTCGTATGGGAAGCCATCCGGATTAATTTACCCAGCGGAAAAAAAGTATTTGGCGTTTCAGTATACCCTGTTGAATCAAAATTGCCGGGTAGCTGGGACCGTTCAAGTGAATATATAAAATTCACCATTGAATATTTTTCAAAACAATGGTATGAATATCCCTATCCCTGCGCCGTAAATGTGGCTTCCAACCTGGAAGGAATGGAGTATCCTGGCATTGTATTCTGTTCTTCAAAAGATACCGGCAATAATTACTGGAAAGTAGTAAATCATGAATTGGGCCATACCTGGTTTCCTATGATTGTGGGTAATAATGAAAGAAAATATGCCTGGATGGATGAAGGGTTTAATGTTTTCATGGATAATATAGCGAGTGAAGATTTTAATAAAGGAGAGTTTGCAGGATATTTTGCTGATCACCGCAGCCCTCCAACATATTTTGCAGATAGTGTTCCTCCCGTCATGACCAGACCCGATGGAATAACGGGCGACATGGTATTCCACACGCAATACCTGAAGATAAATTACCTGCTTCGTTTATTGCGGGACCATATCCTTGGAAAAGAAATCTTTGAAAGGGCATTCCGGAAATACCTGCATCAGTGGGCCTATAAGCATCCTACGCCATGGGATTTTTTTCATAGTATCAACAACTCAACGGGGGAAGACCTTGGATGGTTCTGGAAAGCCATGTTTATAGAAAGCTATCAACTTGACCAGGCGGTTTCAGGTGTGCGTTATATAAATGATAATCCAGGCCATGGCGCAGAAATTTCAATTGAGAATCTCGAAAAAGCCGCCATGCCACTTATTGTAGAAGTAACAACCGTCAGCGGAAAAAAAGAAAAACACAGGTTCCCGGTTGAAATATGGAGCTATAACGGCAACTACACTTTTAGAACAACAACCACCGAAGCCATCAGGACAGTAGTGATAGATCCGGACAAAATATATCCTGACATAAACCGTGATAATAATAAATGGAAATGACCAGCATCCAGTATCCAGTGTTTCTCCAAGCCCTTTAATGAGGGAATGAAATTTCGTAAATATTAGGCCAGAGCTTGCCTGTTATATAGATTTTATCGCTGGCAGCATCATAAGCAATGCCATTCATTTGCATGGCGCCCGGATATCTTATTTTAGCTTCATCGGCTAAAGACTGAAGATTTATTTTACCAATAACATGGCCGGTAGCAGGATCAATTTTGATGATGTAATTAGTAAGATAAACATTGGCGTAGATAAAACCTTTTATATATTCCAGTTCGTTTACCTCCATGACGGAACCATTTTCATCCGTAACCGACAAGGTTTTCACCGTTTTAAAATCTAAGGGGTTTAAGTAGGTTATCGTGTTCTTGCCATCACTCATAAGTAAGGATACACTATCAGTTGTCATGCCCCAGCCTTCATCTGACGGAAAGGAAAATTCGCCCAATTTTTTAAAAGTCTTTGCATCATATATAAACCCAATCTTTGTTCTGTAGGTGAGCTGGTAAAGTTTGTCATTAAGAAACACAATGCCTTCTCCAAAAAATTTCTTTTTATCCAGTTCTGCTTTTACCTCAATCTTACCGGTTTTCAAATCAACAGTTCCAAACAACGATCTCGTACTGGCAAACGCGCCATCATACCCCGTACTTTCAAATAATTGGCCGTTATGAAATAAAAACCCTTCCGTATAGGAGGTAGTATCGTGAGAAAAAGAAGCAGTTAAAGCGTAATTGATAACAGGAGTTGAAACCTTTTTTTCATCGGACTTACTACCGTTTTCAGAACTGCTGTCATTGTTGCTGCACGAAACAAGAATAAAAATTAAAATAACAGTAACGAAACTTATTTTCATTTCCTGGATTAAAAGGATTCTAAGATTTCTATCAGATATTTTTAACGACATTTACAATCACATGTGGTTTTCCCAAGGTATAGTAATGCAGAACCGGCACACCATTCTTTTTCAAATCCCTGGATTGATGCAGTAACCATTCTTCACCAACCTTCTCTACTTCTTCATCATTCCTGCATTTTAATATTTCATTGGCCAGATCCGCAGGAAGATCAATATGAAACGTTTTGGGCAATATGGTAAGTTGTTTTTTAGAATAGACGGGTTTTAATCCCGGAAGGATTGGCACGTTAATTCCAATCTCCCGGCAGGACTTTACAAAGGCATAATACTTTTCATTATCAAAAAACATCTGTGTTATGATATAATCAGCGCCGCTATCCACTTTCGCTTTCAGAAAGTTAAGGTCAGTCTGCATATTAGGCGCCTCAAAATGCTTTTCCGGGTAGCCTGCAACCCCAATACAAAATTCTGTTTTTTGTGTGCCTTTAAGATCTTCTTCAAGGTAAATACCTGAATTCAGGTTGGTTACCTGTTTCAGCAAGTCGGATGCATAACGATGGCCATCCGGCTCCGGTTCAAAGGCAGACTCATTTTTGGCCGCATCTCCCCGCAGTACCAATACATTATCAATGCCGAGATAACGAAGATTGATCAGGGCATCTTCTGTTTCGTTAATGCTGAAGCCACCGCAAATAAGATGTGGTACGGTGTCTACAGTGTACTTATTCATGATGGCGGCGCAAATACTTTCTGTTCCGGGCCGCTTACGGATAATTACCTTCTGAAAACTGCCATCCGCATTTTTTTTAAAAACATGCTCGCTACGGTGATAGGTAACGTTTATGAAAGAGGGTTTAAATTCCATTAAAGGATCCAGGTGCCTGTACAAGGCTTCAATACCCTTTCCTTTTAATGGCGGCAGCACTTCGAAGGACACCAGGGTACCTTTCGCATTATTTATATGATCAATGACTTTCATTCGTTCAGGAATATCGTGCAAACTTAAGCAGGCAAAATCATTGCGCAAACTAAACCTATAAGGTTTTGTCGAACCTAACCTATAAGGTTTTGCCAAACCTAACCTATAAGGTTTAGCAAACCTTATAGGTTTAAACAACAAGCCTTATTTTTGCCGCGCATGTCTATCAAAATACATACAAGCGAACTGGTTAAAAAATATAGCGGCCGTACGGTCGTGAACCATGTATCGGTTGAAGTGAATCAGGGCGAAATTGTAGGCCTGCTCGGGCCCAATGGCGCCGGAAAAACAACTACGTTTTACATGGTCGTGGGATTGATAAGGCCAGACCAGGGGGAAGTGTTTTTGAATGAAGAGAACATCACCAAATTGCCTATGTACAAACGGGCGCAATTAGGCATCGGCTACCTGCCACAGGAAGCATCTATATTCCGGAAATTGAGTGTAGAAGATAATATTACTGCGGTGCTTGAAATGAAAGGCTTAACCAGGGCGGAACAACGCGAAAAATTAGAAACATTGCTGGATGAGTTTCGATTGCATCACGTAAGAAAAAGTCCCGGTGATGTACTGAGCGGCGGCGAAAGAAGAAGAACTGAAATTGCCCGGGCCCTGGCGGTAGATCCTAAATTTATTTTATTGGACGAACCATTTGCCGGTATCGATCCAATTGCTGTGGAAGATATACAGTCTATTGTAGCAAAATTGAAATTTAAGAATATCGGCATCCTGATAACCGATCACAATGTAACAGAAACACTTTCTATCTGCGACAGGGCTTATTTGCTGATTGAAGGCAAAATATTCAAACATGGAACTGCGGAAGAACTGGCCCAGGACGACCAGGTAAAGCGTTTATACCTGGGAAGGAATTTTGAATTGAAGCGTAAGGATTATCTCCTTGATGAAGCCTTTGAAAATAAAGCGCCCGACAAGTAAATAATTAATGGTAGCCGTCCTGCTGGTATCCAGCCTCCAGTATCTAGCATCCAGTATCCAGCATCCAGCACATCCCCCTTATAAAAAAGCCGCCAAAATAACAAGGTTTTAATATCTTGCCTTAATCAATGAAGCTACTCAGCCCTGCCATATCCTCACTTGCCCGTATGCGGTTATGGCGTATAGAGGGATGGAAGAATAATCCGATCGATTCACAGCGCGAAGTATTGCAGGACCTGGTAACCTCGGCACAATACACTGAGTTTGGACGGCAATACAATTTTTCGCAACTGTTTACTATCCGTTCTTTCAAACAGTCGGTCCCCATTCATGAATACGATGATATGAAACCGTATATCCAGCGTATTATGAAAGGGGAACAAAATGTTTTGTGGAATACACCCATCTTTTGGTTTGCAAAAAGCAGTGGAACTACCAGTGATAAAAGTAAGTTTATCCCGATTAGTGAAGAAAGCCTGGAAGACTGTCATTATAAGGCCGCGAAAGATGTGCTGACAATGTATTATCAGTACAATCCCGATTCGGAATTACTCACTGGAAAAGGTTTGGTATTAGGAGGCAGTCATACTATTTCTCCCATGAATCACGAAGCGCAATATGGCGACCTGAGTGCCGTGCTTTTGCAAAATTCACCGTTCTGGGGTCATTGGCTCAGAACTCCTGATCTAAGCATTGCATTGATGGATGAATGGGAAAATAAAATTGAAAAACTGGCCAACAGTACGATAAAGGAAAATGTAACCTCTATTTCCGGCGTACCCACCTGGACGTTAGTCCTTTTTAAACGCATCCTGGAGATAACAGGAAAGAAGAACATGGCCGACGTGTGGCCATCATTACAACTTTATATGCATGGAGGTGTTTCCTTCACACCCTATAAGGAGCAATTTCAAAAATTAATAGGCAAGGATATTCATTATCTTGAAATGTACAATGCCAGTGAAGGTTTTTTCGCGGCACAGGAAATTCCCGGTGACGACGGCATGTTGCTTTTTACCGATCATGGTATTTTTATGGAGTTTATGCCAGTCAGTGAATATGGTAAAAGCGATCCTGAAACAATTGGCCTCGATGAAGTGGAAAAGGGTAAAAATTACGCGCTTGTAATCAGCACCAATGGCGGCTTGTGGCGCTATTTGTTAGGCGATACGATCCAGTTTACTTCGTTAAGACCGTTTCGTATAAAAGTTTCTGGCAGGTTAAAACATTATATTAATGCCTTTGGCGAAGAGCTTATCATTGATAATACGGATAAAGCCATTGCTATAGCATCCGGAAAAACCGGGGCAATTGTAAATGATTATACAGCGGCGCCGGTTTATTTTTCGGATCTGGCAAATGGAGCCCATGAGTGGCTCATTGAGTTTGAAAAAGTTCCCGATAGCCTGGATCATTTTGTAAAGGAGTTGGACAACGCATTGAAAAGCCTTAATAGCGATTATGAGGCCAAAAGACATAAGAGCATTGCCTTAGGAATGCCGGTATTACGTGTAATAAAAAAAGGTATATTCAGCGAATGGCTGAGGAGCAAAGGAAAACTGGGCGGGCAACATAAAGTGCCCAGGCTAAGCAATGAAAGAACCCAGTTGGAAGAAATATTGAAAATGAATAACGCGGCTAACGGGTAAGTTAGCTATATGAATTCATTTACTTTTGCTTCATTAAAAAGAGAACAATGAAACTATTGGAAGGTAAAATGGCTATTATAACCGGCGCCGCCCGGGGTATTGGTGAAGCCATTGCGTTAAAGTTTGCCGAACATGGGGCGAATATCGCCTTTACCTATGTAAGCGAAAGCAGCGAAGAAAAAGCTGTAATGCTTGAACAAAAATTGACATCATCCGGAGTAAAAGCCAGGGCGTACAAAAGTAATGCCGGTGATTTCAGTCAGTGTGAAATTTTTGTAAATGACGTACTCAGGGAATTTGGTACCGTGGATATATGTGTAAATAACGCAGGTATCTCAAAAGATAATTTATTGTTGCGGATGACGCCGGAACAATGGAATGATGTAATGCAGGTCAATCTCAGCAGCGTTTTCAACATGACCAAACAAGTCATTCGGCCGATGATGAAAGCGAAAAGCGGCAGCATTATAAATATGAGCTCGGTGATCGGGGTAATGGGTAACGCCGGGCAAAGCAGTTACGCAGCCAGTAAGGCCGGCATCATTGGATTTTCAAAATCAATAGCGAAAGAACTTGGCAGCCGCAATATACGCTGCAATGCTATTGCCCCGGGCTTTGTAGAAACCGATATGACAAGCTACCTCAAGGATGGGGAAGGAGCGGAAAAATATAAGGCCGATATTCCTTTGGGAAAGTTTGCCAGTGGTGACGATATCGCTAATACGGCATTATTCCTGGCGTCAGACTGGAGTTCGTATATCACTGGCCAGGTAATCAGCGTGTGTGGCGGGTTAAATATTTAACAAGCCGCCTGCAGATAGAAACAGATTCGTTTTAACTTACTCTCTAAAGCCGGCATCTGATTTTGGTGATAACTTATGCTGATAGCATGAATAAAAAAGAAAAGATACTTTTCATTTTATTACAGCTTTTTTTTCTGACACTGCTGCTGCCTTACAATGATATCGTCAGCGGGTTCATCACGGGGGGACTGCTTCTTTGCTGCCTGCTTTACAATCCGCCCAGGGAAAAGGTCGCCCTGTTTAAAGAACGTAAGCATCTTTGGTGGATGCTGCTTTTTTTTGTATGGATAGCAATCAGTCTTTTCAGCTCAAAAAATACAGAAGAAATACTTCCTACGCTGGATCCGCGGCTGGCGTTAGGCTATTTCCCTCTTTCGATCGGGTTGTTAAAATTGAGAAGGGATTTCATTGAAAAAGTACTGTTAGGCTTTGCAGTTCTGACAACATTTATCTGCATCGCGTGCCTGGCAACAGCTTTTCAAAAATATCTCAACACAAATAACGTGGACTTTTTATACAATGACGCGCTTACCTTGTTGACAACACAACAGTCTATTTACATTTCCGTGTTTGTCAATATATCCATTTATGTTTTCACCTATTTCCTGTTTTTCAAAACGCATAAATACAGGGGGCTTGTTTTATTTGCGATACTCTTTCTTTTTGGCATCAGCTACCTGCTTGCCAGTCGCAACCTGATGATAATTTTATATGGTTCCGCTATCTTATTTGTCATTTATTATATTGTCAAACAAAAAGAGTATGCGAAAGGAACCGCCATCTTAATGTCGCTATTAATAGTGGTGTTCCTGGTGTTAAAATTTTTCCCAAAAACATTAAACCGGTTTCAGGACATTGGCTATACAAAATTCGAATACCAGCATGAAGGGCCGGAAAGTCATTACAGCACCGCAACAACGGCAGACCAGTGGAATGGTGCCAATTTCAGGATAGCGGCCTGGCGTTGTGGTTGGGAACTGTTTAAACAAAGGCCTATAACGGGCATACACCTGGCCGATAAGCAGGATAAAATATTTGAAAAGTATAAAGAGAAAAAATTCCAGTTTGCTTTAAAAAGCCGGAAGAACCTGCATAATAATTACCTGGATATCCTGGTAAGTATGGGAGTCGTTGGCCTGTTCATTTTCCTGGTGGGCTGGATTGTATTGCCATTAAAGATTACAATTCAGCAAAGAGACTATTTATCCATGATTGTTATGCTCACTTTCAGCATTGCCATGATTACTGAAGTTTATTTTGACCGGAGTTTGGGTGGGATGCTGGTCGGGTTTTTTATACCCTTTCTCCTTACTAACAAGGAGGACTGATCATTCGTTATCTTTTAAATACAACTCTATCGCTTTGTCGGTTTCACCTAGGAAAATCAATTCCCCACTTTTTAAATAAGCTGATCGTTTGCAATATTTCTTGATTGTATGCATGCTATGGCTTACGAGAATCACCGTTTTTCCTTTGATCCAGCTGCTTTCAAAAACCTTGACCGCTTTTTCCTGGAATTTCATATCACCAACTGCAAAAATTTCATCGAGGAACATAATATCCGCACCGGCCTTGACTGCAATAGAAAAACTTAACCGCGCCACCATACCGGACGAAAAGAATTTGATTTTTGTATCGATAAACTCTCTTAATTCTGCAAAATCAACAATTTCGTCGAATATGGCATCAATGTCTTTAATTTTTAAACCCAGCACCGAACCCGATACATAAATATTTTCCCGGGCGGTTAACTCATGGCTCATACCCACACCCAGGTTCATCAGCATGGTAGTGCCCGTGATTTTTATGAATCCGGTATCTGTTTTATAAACACCTGCCAGTAATTTGGTAAGGGTTGATTTGCCGCTTCCGTTTCTACCGATAAGCCCAAAGCATTCGCCCTTCCCGATTTCGAGGCTCATGTTCTTTAGGGCCGTTACTTCCTTTGCCCGGGGCGCATTGAAAAGATTAAACAGTCTGTGTTTTACCGTATTATGGCTGTCTTCACTGATGTGAAATGTCTTGCTTATATTTTTTGCAATTAACGCCGTATCGTTTTCAGGTTCCATATACTATAGTTTTTCAGAAGCTCTCGAACCAACTTTAT
>JAOQAL010000575.1 GCA_025963615.1 Chitinophagaceae bacterium
GCCGGGCCATATTTTTCAGGAAGGCGATCACCGTTCGAAACTATATTTCTTTACCGATGAAAATATTAAAAGAACCGATTCCTTCCTGGAGAAAATTCAGCCATTAGCCGCCAAAAAGGGTGTTACCCTCGCCCAGTTAGTTCTTCGATGGACGATTGAACAACCTGGGATAACGATTGCCCTGGCAGGCGCCAGAAATGAAAGACAATCCGTTGAAAATGCCGGCGCTATTGCCGTCAATTTATCAGCTGGTGAAATTGAATTTATCAACGATGCGCTTTCCCAGCTCCATTTAAATAAGGGTGAAAAAGTGAACCGTTAAAAATCAACCAATGGAAAAGATGACAATTGGATGGGTAGGTTTGGGCACTATGGGAACACCGATGGCCAGGAATTTATTAAACAAAGGATTCCAGGTATGTGTATATAACCGAACGCGTGAAAAAGAGCGGGAATTGATCAAGCTAGGAGCCTCGTCCGCTAATAGTCTGCAGCAATTATCACGGATCAGCGAGGTGGTAATAACAATGGTAACTGATGATCTGGCGGTGGAAGAGGTGTATAATGGCAGTAATGGGTTATTGGCTGATCCATCACCGGGCACCCTTATGATCGATATGAGTACGGTGGGGACCCGTATTTCAAAGAAACTGGCAAAGGATTGCGGGATTAAGGGTGTTCGTTTTTTGGAAGCCAAAGTATCGGGCAGCGTAAAACCGGCCGAAGAAGGACAGTTGGTTATAATGGCCGGAGGTGCCAATGCAGATTACTCCCGGGCACTCCCTGTATTTGAGGTTTTGGGAAAACGTAGTTTTCATATGGGCGAGGTGGGAATAGCCAGTGCATCTAAACTCTGTTTAAATTATTTTTTGGGACTGACACTGCAGGGCCTTGCTGAAACCGTATTGTTCGCACAGCACCTGAATATTGATACAGAAGATATACTGAACCTGCTGAATGAAAGCGCCTTGGGCAGCGGTATTACCCGGCTAAAAGCCCAAACCATTTTAAGTAATGATTATTCACCGGCATTTGCACTTAAACATATAACCAAGGACCTTACACTTGTCCAAAAGGAAGGGATGGATTTTCCTTTATTCAGCCCTCTGCTAACCAGTTTCCAGCGTGCATTTCAAATGGGATACGGTGAGCAGGATGCCATAAGCATTATCAGGTTCCTGGTTCATGATTTCAAAAATGCTGCTCCTTTCGGGGGAATAATTTCGAATAAAAATTAAGGAAGCGAAAAAAGTGAGAAGACCTTAACGGCAGCAAACTCTTTTTCAACGACAGTTTTTGCCCGTTAAACCAATCTCCGGGAGAAACGGTTATTAATAATGTCACCTTTATATCATAAAGAAAATGATAAACGATACAAAGCAAAAAACACCGGCAAGTAGTAAAGCAACTTTTTTCTCATAAGCAGTTAGTTTTGGTAAGCGGGCTGCATTTCTATGCGGCCCTTTTTTATTTATGAAAACAGTATATACCATATTATTTATTCTGAACATACTGGCAATTATGCTGTTTACCTATTTTACCCTCTATGAAATAGAATACCGTGGACTGAAAAATATCATTGTTCTTTTAATAATCCTGGTAATAATTTCTATTTTTACACTTTTCAGGTTGTATTTTAAATACATAAACGGGCCTGTCAAAAACAGCAATACGAATAATAACAAGGAAAGACCGTAAAATCAGCAATTTATGCGTAATCAGCGGTTCATGTTTTATCTGTTAGGTATTTTCGTTACCACGGTTATCCTGATCGTATTCCTTCAATATAATTCCAACAGTAATATAAATAAGTTTATACGCGGTAATGAGGCGCTTATCAACGAGTTCCAGATACTCGGTGAAACACAAGAGTTGGAAACAGACATGCTTTATATTGAAACGCATGTGTACCGGACTGTTTTTAGCGGAGATTCCAGTTATTTCGAAGGCATTAAGAACAGGGAGAGAAGCGCCAGGACAAGACTTCTAAAACTAAAACCTCTTCTGTTAACCGATAGCAATGCAGCGCTGGTGCAGCAATTGGATTCGCTGATTGAGGAGAAACTGACATTCAGTAATACATTGCTGACTACTTTTTTTGAGAAAGGGCAACCTGCACTCAGGGAAATTTATAAAAGTGTAAGGGCAAGGTACATAATGGGAGAAATTATTGATGTGATTGATTTATTAAACAAACCACGGCAGGAATATCTTACAAAATTGGCTATCGACGCTAATAAGAGCGGGCAGAGTGCCAGGGAATGGGGCATTATTTTAGGTATTACCGCCGCGCTGACATGTATATTCACTTTTTGGTACATTACTAACCGGTTCAAGCAGCAACAGCAATTGTTTGATCAATTAAATAAATCAGAAAAAAAAGTAAGGGAAGCAGGGGTCATGAAGGAAAACTTTATGGCTAATATGAGCCATGAAATCAGAACGCCTATGAACGCCATTCTTGGTTTTACAAATTTGCTTCAAAAAGAAACATTAAATAAAAAATCGCAGGAGTTTGTACACTCCATCCAAAATTCGGGAGAAAGCCTGCTGGCAA
>JAOQAL010000587.1 GCA_025963615.1 Chitinophagaceae bacterium
GGATGAGGTGCTTGATTTCACAACAAGGACGAAAAACCCGAAGATTCCTGCCGAGAATGTAAATGTAATATTCCGTAAAATCAACCCTGATAAAGATGTTATTGCGTTTTTGCAGTGGGTGCTAACCAAGGGACAGCAATACAATCGTGAATATGGATTTTTAGCTCTGGAAGCTGCTGTTGTTCAATCAGGAGAACAGTTGCTTGCTGCCTCCGCAGGATTTTCATGCACGCCTCCCGGTAGGCAATTAATGAAACATACATTGATTAATTCAAAATGATTCTTATGTTCAAAAAAATATCATTTCTCGTTTTTATCGAAAAAGCAATAAATCGGGTGATGGATTACTTTCAGACTGGCGGGTTATTAAAAATATTTTTTTGAAAAAATTTAATCCGGGACAGCTTTCAGATATTGACGGGATTGGTTTTTATCAAGTAAAAAGTACAGGCAAAAAATAGTTTCAGGAAATATTGTTCAACAGAAAAATTATGATAAAAGGATTGCTGATAATAATTATTTTCTTTACCGGGGTGCTCCACATCACTGCGCAAACTGCCGGCACAAAACCCAATATTGTTTTTATACTGGCGGACGATCTTGGGTTTGGCGACCTTGGTGTGAACGGCCAGCAATTAATCCATACACCCAATATTGACCGGTTGGCGAAGCACGGAATGCTATTCACACAATTTTATTCCGGGGCTACTGTATGTGCTCCTTCCCGCTCTGCTTTATTAACCGGACAACATACCGGCCATACCTATATCCGCGGCAATAAGGCTGTTGAACCCGAGGGTGAAGAACCTCTGGCAGACTCTGTCGTCACCATTATGAAAATATTAAAGCAGGCTGGATATGTTACAGGCGCCTTCGGTAAATGGGGACTTGGGCCGGTAGGTTCGTCCGGCGATCCCAATAAGCAGGGCATCGATAAATTTTTTGGATACAACTCGCAAGGCCTGGCCCACCGCTATTATCCTGATCATTTATGGAGTAATGATAAAAAGATTGAATTAAACGTAAATAAAGGCTTCCGGCAAACAGGGCAATATGGCCCGGATCTTATTCAGCACGAGGCGCTTGATTTCATAGATGAACAGACTGACCGGAAATCCTTCTTTTTATTTTTACCTTATATATTGCCACATGCTGAATTGTTGGTACCTGATGATAGTATTTTTCAAACCTATAAAGGAAAATTTCCGGAGAAGCCATACAAAGGAAATGATTATGGTGCTGATGCCACAGCCGATGGATATACATCGCAACTATACCCCCATGCCACTTTTGCAGCGATGGTTTCAAGATTGGACGTATATGTAGGCCAGGTAATTGCGAAACTACACGAAAAGGGGTTGGATAAAAATACACTGGTCATTTTCTCCAGCGATAATGGTCCGCATATAGAAGGCGGCGCTGATCCGGTATTTTTTAATAGTAGTGGTATTTATAAAGGCGTAAAACGTGACTTGTATGAAGGTGGCATACATGTTCCGTTTATTGCTGTTTGGCCAGGTATTATCCAACCGGGCACGTCCACCGCTCATATCGGGGCTTTCTGGGATCTCCTGCCCACGTTTGCAGCGCTGGCCGATGCAAAGTATGCAACGGCTACTGACGGTATTTCATTAGTGCCTTTACTAACGGGGAAGGGTACTCAAAAAAGGCATGATTATCTATACTGGGAATTTCATGAAAAGGGCGGAAAGCAGGCGTTGCGAAAGAATGACTGGAAAGCTATCCGGTTGAATGTGGATGCTGATCCACGGGGCCTTGTTGAATTGTATCACTTGTCAATCGATCCCGGGGAAAAAACTAACGTGGCATCAAAATACCCGGAAAAGGCAAAAGAGCTGGAACGTTTGATTGAGGAGGCTCATGTGCAATCGGTATTATTTCCTTTTAAAAATGAAAAATGATAAGCCAGGAAATTATCCTCTGATAACAAATCCGTGTCATATTAGTCTATAAAATTTATAGACAATATATACAACGTACATATAAACTTAAAAATTAAAATCAATAGAATGAACAAAAGAAAATTAATTGCTGCATTGATCGCCGGGAGTAGTTTACTATACGTTCCCGCTAAAGCACAAACCCCGCAACCCTATCAGGGCGTAGTGGGTAAAACATTGGCGGAATCAAAAGAGTGGTGGCCCGCTCCGGTAAAAGCTCCTGCCGGAGCACCAAATATTGTATGGATATTACTGGATGACGTGGGCTTTGGTGCATCCAGCACTTTTGGCGGACTCATCCGTACCCCAACATTTGATAGTCTCGCAAACCAGGGACTGCGGTATGCCAATTTCCATACGACGGCTATCTGCGCACCGACCCGGTCTGCCTTACTTACAGGAAGAAATCATCATTATGTGCATGTAGGAGGGTTTTCGCATACTATATTGTCAGCAGGATTTCCAGGTTATGATGGTAAGATACCTGCTGATAAAGGTACCATGGCAGAAATACTCCGTGAAAATGGTTACAACACGTTCGCCGTAGGCAAATGGGGTGTAACACCGGATGAAGATGCGACAGATGCCGGTCCGTTTGACCGTTGGCCAAGCGGAAAAGGGTTTGATCATTTCTTTGGTTTCCTCGGATCGCAAACGGATCAGTACAAACCGGATCTTGTCGAGGATAATGCGCATGTACCCACTGATGGCCGGCACTTGAATGATCAGATTACTGATAAGGCGATTAGTTATATAGCTAAACAAAAAAAGGCGGCGCCGGATAAGCCCTTCTTTCTGTACTATGCGCCCGGCGCAGTACATGCTCCGCACCAGGTAACCAAAGAATGGAGCGATCAATACAAAGGTAAATTTGATGAAGGTTGGGATGTGTACCGCGAAAAAGTGATTGCCAATCAAAAAAAGCTGGGCATCATACCTGCCAACGCCAAATTGCCTGAGCGTAACCAGAATATAAAAGCGTGGAATACTATTTCAGCCGATGAAAAGAAGATCTATACAAAATTTATGGAAGTGTATGCCGGTTACCTAACCTATACGGATTATGAAGTGAGCAGAGTAATTAATTATTTGAAAGAGATCAATCAGCTTGAAAATACGTTGGTGTTTGTTATCATCGGCGACAATGGAGCCAGTAAAGAAGGTACCTATAACGGTGTTATTAATAAAACTACATTGGCAAAAACGCCACCGGAAGATGAAGCCATAAAAAGTAATCTAGCCGCGATTGATGCGATTGGAACGCCGGAAGGGAAACAAACCAATTATCCATTAGGCTGGGCACAGGCAACCAACACGCCATTTAAACTCTGGAAACAGGATGCCAATTCAGAAGGCGGAACCCATAATCCATTGATCATTTTTTATCCGAAAGGCATAAAAGAAAAAGGGGGCGTCCGCACACAATACGGGCATGTGATAGATGTGTTACCAACCACACTTGAGTTTGCGGGCATTAAACTTCCGGAATACATCAAAGGCATTAAACAAGATACGCTGCAGGGTACTTCTTTGTTTTATTCTGTCGCCGACGCAAAAGCGGCTTCCCGGCATACGCAACAATATTATTACATCTTCGGGTCCCGTTCCATTTATAAGGATGGATGGAAAGCAGCTACGGCCCATCATCCGGATTACATCGATGCAACGGGTGCAGGCAAAGATTCTGTTAGTCACGGTTATGATAAAGACATTTGGGAGCTATTTAATATGAATGAAGACTTTAACGAAAGGGTCGACCTGGCATCAAAAAATCCGGAAAAATTGAAAGAGTTAAAAGTATTATTTGACAGCGAAGCAAAAAAGAATAATATCTATCCCTTTATTGATTGGGATGATGTATTTAAAAGAAGAATCCATAATATTCCTCCCGCTAAAAGCTTTTAAAAAATAATCAATATGAAATTTCAAGACATTCTATTGCTGACCAAAAAGATTGTTGTTGGCATAATCATTTTTCTGATCCCGCTGCTTATTTTTTTAGGCGGATTACTGATTGTTCAAAATACCTTGAAATAAAAATTCAAACACGATAAAGATTTTGTTATGAAATGAGTCATAAAAATTTTCGGCCTGTTTCCATCAATAACGACGAAAATTTTTATGGCGAATTCCATTTGAACCTATTAATCAATAAAAAATATACAGATGAAACTGCAAAAAGAAACGGCGCAGAAAATAACCCGTGATATCATCATAAGCCTTTTTATTTATGCCCTTCCGGTTGTGTTGATGTTTCTTACATTTTATATAACAGGAGAAAAGCCATGGGACAAAAAGGAAAATATTGCGGTGCAATCAGAAATAAAAAATAATAACCGATAAAATATTTTAGTTATGATAAAGTTTGTCGAATCCATCTTTCAGAACCTGAGTCTCTGGGGCTTGCCTGTTATAATGATAATAACAGGAGTCATTGAGTTTGGTCTTGGATTATATGAAAATAAATGGAATAAAAACGAACGCATCCTGGATATTGTATGCTTTGTTATACCAAAAGTTGTCATCAGGCCAGCGATGGTTTATTTCACCTTGCTGGCATTACCGGTATTGCTGCCGGGTTTTAAGGGTATTTTTTCCTGGGTGCCATTCTTCTGGGGATTTTTCATCATTGCTGTAGCGGATGATCTTACCCAATACTGGTATCATCGCCTGCACCACCAGCTTCCCTGGTTATGGCGGTTTCATCGCACCCATCATTCCGCTCCTTATATGGGCATGGCCATGGCAAGCAGGCAGAACTTGCTGTACACGATTTTCTTTTCACAAATTTATCTTACGGCCGCACTCACTCATCTTGGTTTGGGATATGCCGCCCTGTTTGTTACGGGTTTAAAATCATTAATTACAACTGCAGCGCATTCCAGTATTAAATGGGATAAGCCCTTTTATGCTAAAAGATGGTTACACCCTGTAGCCTGGGTTTTGGAGCGGTTGATTTCTACGCCGGCTACGCACCATGCCCATCATGCGGATACCAATGAAGACGGAGTAGGCCATTACAAAGGGAATTTCGGCAATATGTTTTTTATATGGGATATTATTTTTGGTACCGGTATTATCACACGGAAATATCCCGCTTCTTACGGTTATAAAGAATATAAGCAGGAGGAGTGGTATGCACAGTTTTTATGGCCTATATTCAAGTCAAAGAAAGAAGGCAGTGAGCTTTCTGCTAATGGGCCTGTGGTCGCTGATGAACTTCCCGAAAATGCAGACCTGACATTTAAAACAGAGTCATTGACGCCGGCAGCTATCTGAGTATAAATAAAATTGTAGAATAGCTTTTGTTCAAAAAGAACGGAAATTATTATGGATGCGAATTTCAAGCGAAAAAAATAGTAACAGGTAATCAAATGAAAAGTATGAACTGTTTGGTAACAATAATAAGTTGTTTTTTTATTTTGTTTTTTACCTCATTCAGTAAAAGGGATACCCGGAGTATTTTACCGGGAGTTCCTTCTTTTACGGATTTGGATAAACACATCGCCTGTGCTCCTCCTTCGAGGCCATCTGCATTGGCAATGATTAAACCGTTTACGCCCCTGAACACCGGTCAGGCGGAAATGAAATGGATTCCGGGTGGCTCTTATCAAATGGGTTCGGATGATTTCGTCGATAGTAAACCTGTTCATACTGTAACGGTAAATAGTTTCTGGATGGATGAACACGAGGTAACGAATGCACAGTTTGAAAAATTTGTCAAAGCAACCGGTTATAGAACCGTAGCCGAACGGCCCCTGGATCCAAAAGATTTTCCCGGCGTGCCAGTTGAAAAATTAGTGCCGGGCTCTGCCGTATTTACTCCGCCGGAAAAAAAAGTTTCATTAGATGACCCCATGCAATGGTGGACGTATGAACCCCATGCGAACTGGCGACATCCGATGGGGCCGGTAAGTACAATTAAAGGGAATGAAAATGAGCCGGTGGTTCAGGTATGTTATGAAGATGCGGCCGCTTACGCGAAGTGGGCAGGTAAGCGTTTACCCACAGAAGCTGAGTGGGAATTCGCAGCCCGCGGTAAACAGGCTCCTCAAAAATATTATTGGGGTCATGATTTAAAACCAGGCGGCAAATGGGTTGCCAATATTTTCCAGGGAAGTTTTCCTGATAACAATACACTGGAAGATGGTTATAAAACATTGGCGCCGGTAAAAACATTTCCTCCAAATGGGTACGGATTATTCGATATGGAAGGAAACGTATGGGAATGGTGCAGTGATCTTTACAGACCTGATTATTATAAAAGCAGTCCGCAACAAAATCCTAAAGGCCCGGATACAAGTTATGATCCTGACGAACCCCGTGTTGTAAAACATGTACAACGGGGTGGTTCTTTTTTATGTAGTGATGACTATTGTATCCGGTATAAGGCGGGCAGCAGGGGAAAAGGAGAAACCAGCAGTGCCAGTAATAATTTAGGATTCCGTTGTGTAAAGTAAGGACCGGTTCTTTCCTGTATAAGAAGATCTCTATTGGAAATGTTTTAGTTTTATTAAACTTTCCAGGTTAATTAAAATACAGTTCAATTCATCATGTCGCCAAACCATAAACCGGTATCTGCCGGCATAAATAATAGGATAATGATAGCCCCAGGTAGTAAAAAACTGAAATAAACTATGGCTATTTTATAGCTATTTTTACAAATAAAATCCAAGCTATGCCTTCTGATAGTATAGAAAATAACCTGGCCGGTAACTTTCCTGAGGAATCAATTCCTGTTAATTCTAAAAACAAATCCTTTCTCCAGGCTCTTACAGAAGATGGTTGGGCCGTACTAATCGGCGGGTTACTCATTGCTGCGGTAATCATGATACTGACACTATCTTCCGGGGGGGTTAAATTTAGTACACCGGTCTACCAATGGGCCAATGGAAATGATCTTCTTTCAAAAGTTTTGACCACCGGTAACCTTTTATTACTGGCAGGCATAGGTATTATTTTTATATTGCTTTCTTCAATCGCCATATCGTTATCGGGAGGCAGTGTCAGTAAATATATTGCTGGATTTTCGGCAATTTATGTTTTTGCTGTCCTTTCGCTCATATTGGCCGGTAATAAATCCATTGCGTATTACGGTATCGAATATGTTGTTTTTGCATTGGTGATCGGGTTACTGTTGAGCAATGTCTTCAACTTACCAGGTTGGTTAAAGGAAGCCGCCCGTTCAGAATTTTTCATAAAGACCGGATTGGTAATTCTCGGTACCAGTATTTTATTTACTGATATTATCCAGGCAGGCATGGCCGGTATTATGCAGGCGGTGCTGGTCGTAGCGGCTGTATGGTTTTTTTCTTTATGGTTGTCACGGCGCTTAAAAGTAGATGATGAATTTGGAGTCATACTGGCATCGGCAGTTTCTATTTGTGGCGTTTCTGCAGCGATCGTAGCAAGCGGCGCCATTAACGGAGATAAGAAAAAACTGTCGTATGTAACTACGCTGGTTCTACTGGTAGCTATTCCCATGTTGATTATTCAGCCCTGGCTCATACGCAAACTCGGCATACCGGAAATAGTAGGTGGCGCCTGGCTTGGCGGAACCCTGGATACCACCGCTTCAGTAACGGCAGCCGCACAACTGGTAGGCCCTGTAGCTTTAAAAGCAGGCGTCATCATTAAGTTTTCGCAAAACGTTTTGATCGGTGTCGCCGCGTTTTTTATTGCGGGTTGGTGGGCGCTCAGAAAAAATCCTGCAGGAGATGCAAATGAACAAAAACCGGGTTTAAAAATTGTGTGGGAACGTTTTCCAAAATTTGTCCTTGGGTTTATTGCCGCATCGCTCGTGTTTTCATTCCTGGTTCCCTCAGAGACTATCAAACAGGTTGGGGGCATTCTGAATAGTCTGCGGACTATCTGGTTTGCATTAGCATTTATTTCAATCGGGCTGGAAGCAAAATTTTCTGATCTTGTTAAAATACAGGGCGGAAGACCAGCCATAGCATTCATAGGAGCACAGGTTTTCAATATTCTCTGGACCTTGCTCTGGGCCTATTTATTATTTGGTGGTATTTTATTTCCGGCACCTGATATTAAATAGGGTACTGGATGCTGGATGTTAGATACTAGATACCGGCTACCTACTTAGAAACAAGACAATAATTGAAACACCCATCTGCAAAAACAGAAGACAAAAATGGAATTGTAATATTTTTTTCTCTATGCCTTTGTGGCTGTATGTTTCCAAAAAAATAATTCAACTGTAGTTATTTAATTCAGCGGTTTTGAACCACGGACACAGGGACACAGAGGTACACAGTGAAGGGAATGAGATTTTTTAAGTCGAGTCTCCTTGCATTCTCAGCATTCTTTGCCCCCCCGCGTGAAGCATTAGTTTTGCGACAGCCCTTTTTAAAATATATTATTCCGGTAAATAAAGTTCAATACCGGAATAATATATCAAGGATTACTATTTAATACGGATATTCCTGAATTTAACCTGGTCGCCATGACCCAAAAAGCCGATATGCCCTGTGGTTCTTTTCAATCCCGGGTGTTCTTTTCCATCCCGGGTTCCGTTTTTGGAAGCCTCGGCAATATCACCATCTAAAATAACAGTACCATTTAAAATAACTTTTATCCGGTTACCCTTTGCCGTTATTTCTTCCGTATTCCATTCACCTGTAGGCTTTAGAAAACCTCTTTTAGCCGGTATCACGCCATATACTGAACCATGATACTGGTATTCATGCAGGTTTTTATAAATGGCGGCTTCGTTGTCCAACACTTGTATTTCCATTCCCTCATAAGCGGCATCACCTTCCAGCGGAGCCCGTATGCCGATACCATTATTAGCGCCAGGCGTCAATTGAAATTCAAACCGGTAAACAAAATCACTGTATTCTTCCTTGGTATACAGGTTTCCATGTCCGCCATCCTTTGGATAAACAGCAATAACGCCATCTTCCAGCACATAATCGGTGGTGTTGCCGGTCCAATTATACATGTTGGTCCCATCGAATAAAACTTTAAAACCTTCTTTCTTTTCTTCCTCACTCAATGTAAAAGGTTTTGCCGGCGGTATTTCCCGGATAAACAAATCACGGTAGGCTACCTGGTTACCATGCGCCTGTAATTCGATCTGTTCTTCTGAAAATATAGGAAGATTCCGGTCCCAATAGTTTTCTAATATCGTATTGTCAACTACCAGTTCTCCATTGAGGTATACGGTCACCCGGTCGCCTTTCATGATGATATGAAAACTGTTCCATTCGCCAATAGCATTGTCTGCCAGTTTCAACGGCTTGTTGGGGTGGGTTGCATTATTATATAAACCACCGGAACCAACTTCCGCACCGGCATCTCTTCTGGAAGTATCCCATATCTGTACCTGCGGAGTTCCTCTTAAATAAATACCAGCATCCCCATCTTTCAAAATCTTCCAGTCAACGAACATTTCAAAATCACTATATTTTTTTATGGTACATAAATTTTCTCCGCTTCCTCCAAATACCAGTTCACCATTTATAACGGACCAGCCTTTACGCATTATTTCATCGGCCTTCTGTTGTTCTTTCGCCTGCTTTTTTGCATCCATCTTTGCCCGGAGGATGGGATTGCCAACAAGTCCTTTCCAGCCGGTGAGATCTTTTTCATTAAACAGGGGAACAAAACTTTCACCGGTTGGTAATTCAGCCAGGTGTTTTTGAATGGCTTGCCTTTCATACGAAGCATCAGGACCCGCTAATAAGCCACTGGCTTTTTCCAGTAAACTGCGGACACCAGCGCCATACCAGCTTTTGTTTGACAGCGCAATATCCATTACGGCGCTGGCAGCTTCATGCTGTATGGCCGGATCTTCAAGGTAGTTGCCTGCAAAGAGCAGGGCGGGATATGTTTTGCAACGACCGGTTTCATTTAAAATCAATTGCTTTTGCCTGGTTGTTTTCGCAATAGCCATAGCATCACGTAGCATCAGTAATTTTTGATCTGCAGGGTAGGAGGAGCGGCTTACCAGTCCGATATAACCGTTAAGAGAGGATTCGGAATAATTATTATTCCCTGCCTGCCGGCTGATTTGCAGCAGGCTGGCGGCAGCATGCACGTCCGGCCAATTCGATAAGGCAGTAACGGCTTGGGTTTTCGCTTGATCATTACCGGTAGCAAATCCATCTGATACCGCTGTTAACGCATTTTTCCCCCCGATGCCGGATAAAATACTGAAGAACAGGTGTTCCTTACCCGGCACTTCTTTCATTTTTGCTGTAATCAGCGCTACCCGTTGTGCCGTATCAGGAATGGAACGGGTCGCAGCAACAATAGCGTCCTGCGTAGCTTTGATTTCTCCAGGGTTAGCCGCGGAAGTTAATAAGGAAAATAATTGCGGCAGGTTATCCTGTTTAGCTAAACTTTTTAATGAAGCAAATGCTGCCGTGCTTACTATGGCATCATCATTTTTTAATAAAGGCAATACATCATTGATTTTAGCATCAGCAGCCCGTGCAGCAAGGATATTGATAATGGCGGCTTTGCCACTTGCAGAGGACGTAGTTGGTAAAGCAGCCGCTAGCTGGTTTGTAACATCGGGTCCTTTCATACTAAGGATCGATAGCGTAATAATTCCGGCTTCTCCGGCATCTGAGCTATTTAACATTTTCAGCAACGCGGGTAATGCCTCCTGCTGGCCTATTAGTGCCGCCGCTTTAATAGCTGCCGTCTTTATATTTCCATCAGGATTCTGTAAAGCCGGTACGACTACGGGTAATGCTATTCGATTTCCGGCCTTTCCCAGGAAATCAATGATTTCGGCCTTAACGGTATTGTCTGCTTTGCCCAGCTGTTTTATCCATTGAGTTATGGCGGCATCACCTGTATAAGCACCGGCATATTTTAAGACAGCTTCACGGTATTTTGCGTTCTTATCATTGGTGGCGCTGATCAGTACGGGTAAACTTTTTTCTCCATCGATAGAAGTTAATAATTTTAGCGCAGCGGTACGAAAGGGTACCTGGTTGTCATCCGGCGTCTTTTTAAGAAGCGATGCGGCTATTTTTTTTGCCTGGGGCGCTTTCCCTGCAGCGGCCAGTTGTTCTGCATATTTTATATAGGCAGCGCTGGCATCGGTTATGTCGTAGCTGAAACCAGCCTTCGCAGCAGCATTTGCCAGCGCAGTTTCTGACGCCGGTTCGGCGATATAAGCCAGTGCGTACAACGCTACCTTAACCAGTTTTTTATCACTATTGGTTGTATACGTTGCAATAAGCGGTGCAGCCTCACGGTAACGAATATCGCCTAAGGCTTCGGTTAATGTTAACTGGTTATTTCCCGATGCCGTTGTAAGAGCGGTTAACAACGCTTTGCCTGCGGCGGGTGTATTTATTTTTACCAGGGCCCTTGCTGCAGGATCACATAGCCTTTCATCGGATAAATAATTTTTTAAGGAAGCAACAGCGGCATCGCTTCCGGTAGTTTGCAACTGGCGGATGAGAAAAGCTTTATTTTCTTTATCCGTCGTTTTTTCCAGGGCGCTTATATAAGCGGACTCCGTCGATTTTTTCAATGCTTCCTTACCCGGCTTGGTTGTATAATACGAATACCCATTCAGTGCATATTCCAGGGCTGTATTATCCCCTTTACCTGGTGCAGCAAGCTGGGTGGCCATTTCCTGTAAACCGGTTTCGCCCATCCCGGCCATGGCCTCCATATTTTTTTCCGCTTGTGCGGTATCCTGGAAAGGTACCTTGGCTAAAAGATCGGCAATCTTTGTAGTAAGGGTACGCTGATCTGCCTGTGCCTGTACTTTAGTTATAGTAAAACAGCAAAGCAGGAAGAATACTATTAAATAACGTTTCATTTGTTAATGCTTATTTAGTGGGTCTCATGAAATCCGCCAATGATCTTTTCAGCATTTGACAAAGATCTAAAGGCGTTATTTCATGTGGGTTTAAAAAAATTATCGGCAAATTTGAAATCACTTTTATGATAAGGGTTAAATGATCCACGGTGATCGCATGGGTTGAAAAAGAAGTGCATTGGCACCCTCATCATTGATAAAAACCTGGTTCACCGGATCAAATTGTAAGGAACGGCCTAGTTTTAAAGCCACCTTGCCCATATTCACCAGCGTACAGGAGCGATAACCATTCTCTTCATTCAATGCGAACTTTTTCCTGTTTTTTACAGCGTCGATAAAATCTGTTACCTGTGGCGCGGGATCAGGGAAAGCGGCCAGTTTCTTTTGCAGGTCCGGAATATCCGAGCGGAAACCCGGGTATAGTTTGCCGTTAGGCCCTTCTATATAAGCAGCATTGGTTTCGCTTCCATCTCCGTCTAAAATTATTTTACATCCATCCGCATAAGTATAAGTTATTTTCCTCCAGGTACCGACGGCATCAGGATGTTGCTGCGGCGCATCTATTTCTACTGATACCGGACTGGTATCATCTTTCCCAAGGAAATACTGAATGGGGTCAATATAATGCTGGCCCATATCTCCCAGGCCACCGCCATCATAATCCCAGTAACCCCGGAAAGTCTGGTGTACCCGGTGCGGGTTATAAGGTTTATAAGGGGCTGGTCCGAGCCACATATCATAATCCAGTTCCGCTGGTACCGGCATGGCTTCCAGGTTGGTTTTTCCGACCCAGTAAAATTTCCAGTCGAAGCCGGTGTGCTTGCTAACGGTTACCTTTAATGGCCATCCCAGTAATCCACTTTCTACCAATTTTTTTATGGGTTTGACGGTTGTTTTCATACCGTAAAAATTATCTTCAAATCGAAACCAGGTATTCAGCCTGAAAATTCTGCCGTGTTGCTGCACAGCTTCCACCAGGCGTTTGCCTTCGCCGATTGTAGCTGTCATGGGTTTTTCACACCAGATATCTTTGCCGGCGCGGGCTGCATCAGCCGCGATAATGCCATGCCAGTGTGGCGGTGTGGCGATATGTACAATATCAACTTCGGGTAGTTGTATTAACTCCCGGTAATCAGTAAACGTTTTTGTGCCCTTGTCCAGTTTAGCAAGCGTGGAGCTAAGATGATTTTTATCTACATCGCAGATAGCCACTACTCTTGTTCCGGCATAAGCGATATGCCCTTGCCCCATGCCTCCTACGCCAATAATGGCTTTGGTAAGCTGATCACTGGGAGCCAAAAAACCGCGTCCGCCCAACACATGCCGGGGTACAATGGTGAAAGCAGCGAGGGCACCCATTGAATTTTTCAAAAAAGACCGTCGTGAATTATTTTTTCGTTGCATGGTAAAAAATTATTGCTTAAAATAAAAGAAGTTAATATACGCAAAGTAAGCAAGACTTGGCGATCTACCGCCAACAAAGGAATTTTCATTTTATAAAAGGACAGGCATCTTTCCCTGGTATACTTGTTTTTGGTAGAGAGTAGATTTAGTCTTGGTAATTTCACTTAATTTTATTTTCTACCGGGTCACCATTTTCTGAAATACTAAACAGCTAACATCATGAGTTTAAAGCGAAGAGATTTTATACGTCTTTCAGCGGGTAGTGCCGCATTAAGCAGTTCTGTTTTTTATGGGGTGTCTTCTTTTGCATCCCCGGTGGCTTCCCAAAAAAGGACCATTTTAGATAAGCTGGTTCCCATGACGAATGATGTAGTACCCATTACGATCGAAGAAAGGAAAGCACGTATTGAGAAAGCACAGCGTCTAATGGCGGAAAATAAAATAGAAGCTTTATTGCTGGATTCCGGTACGTCCCTGAAATATTTTACCGGTATCAGTTGGTGGCCCAGTGAACGGACCATGATCGCTATTATTCCTGCCCGTGGTGAAGTAAAATATGTAAGCCCCGCTTTTGAAGCAGAACGGCTTCGTGAACTTATCAAGATCGGGAATGATGTGCGGGTCTGGGAGGAGCACGAAAGTCCTTACAAACAAATAGCCAATACATTTAAAGATTTGGGTATTAAAAGCGGAAATATCGGCATCGAAGAGCGTTTTCGGTTTTTTATTTTCGATGGCATCAGAAAAGAAGCATCTCATCTGAATTATACCAGCGGCGATCCCGTGAGTATGCGCTGCCGCCTGATAAAATCTTCCGCTGAAATTGCCTTAATGCAAAAGGCCAGCGACATTACGATTGCTGCTTACAAAGCCGGGGTGGCTTTGTTGCAGGAGGGAATGACTCCGGCGGATTTCTCAGCCATCACTGCGGATGCTCATTCAAGATTAGGTGTTGAGGGTGGCATCGGGGTGAATTTTGGCGAACCATCCGCCTATCCTCATGGAAGTATTAAGCCTCAGTATTTAAAAAAGGGCGACATAGTTTTAATGGATGGAGGCTGCCAGGTGGAAGGATACTCCTCCGATATAAGCCGCACGATTGTATTTGGTGCTGAGCCTACCCGGCGTCAGCGTGAAATTTGGGAGCTCGAAAAAAAATCGCAGGCCGCGGGTTTCGCAGCCGCCAAAATCGGTGACCCTTGTGAAAATGTTGATATCGCTGCCCGTAAAGTATTAACCGATGCAGGCTTTGGTCCCGGTTATAAAATACCCGGATGTCCTCACCGTACCGGGCATGGTATTGGAATGGATGGGCATGAATGGGGCAATATGGTATTGGGTAATAAACTGCCGCTGCAGGCGGGCATGTGTTTTAGTATTGAACCCACCATTTCTATTTACGGAGAATTTGGTGTGCGCCTGGAAGATTGCGCTTACATGACAGCGGAAGGACCGAAGTGGTTTACACAACCGAGTGTAGCCATTGATCAGCCGTTTGCGTAAAGGTGCATTTAAATGGATCTTGTTTGATTTTTTTACTCAATCCGAAAAAATAAAACCAGCGTTTTCTTTTGCGGTGTCTTGCGCTTTTTTATGTTAGCCAATCGAATTGAAGCTTCGCTTTTTTTCAGAAAAACTCCGGGCTGTCTCAAAAGTATTATTTTAAATAATCCCGCGGAAATATTGAGAAAGTAAAGATTGATTCTTAGCCGTTCATCTCTTTGCGTTC
>JAOQAL010000599.1 GCA_025963615.1 Chitinophagaceae bacterium
CAAATTCATGGCGGTCATCGATTTTGTCAATGGGATCAAAATAACAGAAACCCACCTTAATGAAATCTTCCCGGCATTTGTCAAGATATTTGTCATAAAAACCTTTACCATATCCAATCCGGTACCCTTCTTTATCACTTATAAGCATCGGAACAAATATCAAATCAATCGCTGCAGGTTGGACAACAATTCCATCAACCGGCTCATGAATATTATGTTTGCTTAATTTAAATGCTGTATCAACATTTACTTCAATAGCCCGCATGCCATTTTTGGAAAAATCCGATTGGGGATATAAAATTTTCAATGCGGGATTTTTGAATTCGATATAACCGGTAAAAAGATGGGTATCCGGCTCATGGTTTTCTTCAATAGGCCAGTAAGTAAGCAGCGTATGTACAAAAGGAAGCTGAACGGTCTGAAACTGTATCAGCAAAAGATCGTCTGACTTTGCTTTTTCCGGACCTGAAAGATCCTTTCTTTTATTTCTATATAATTTTCTTGCTTCAGCCTTAAGCATGTTGCGAAGGTAAAACTTGTAAAATAGTTTGGCCGATACCGGTGCCTGTACCCGAAACAAAAATCACTGACTTCATACCAAATAGTAAATGAATAGGTCAAATAATATACAACATATCAGCTAATTACTACGAACATTTTATTCGCCGGATCCCGGATTGACAAAGATTGAAAAAATGGTAGTTCCGTAATTTCTTTCCGCTTTATAAAAAGGGAATTTCTTATAATCATTCCGGGGTGTATGCTCTACTATGAACCAGCCTGAAAGATTCAGCATCTTTTTTTCAAAAATCAAGCGTGGCAAGTCGTCAATATTTTGCAAAGCATAAGGGGGGCCGGCAAAAATAAAATCAAATGTTTCCGTACACTGTTCAATAAAACGAAAAACATCCATTTTTAATACCCTCAAATTTTCAATGCCCAGGTCCGCCGAGGTCTTCTTAATAAATTCATACATCGGGCCATCTTTTTCAACAATCGTCAGATCCTTCGCCCCTCTTGATGCCAGTTCGTACGTAATACTGCCGGTACCGCCGAAAAGATCCAGCGTTTTAAGTTGGTCAATTTCAAGATGGTTCCGGAGTACATTGAACAATCCTTCTTTGGCAACGTCTGTCGTAGGCCTTGTATAAGGCATTTTTGAAGGCGGGGCAATCCTCCTGCCTCCCATTTCACCGGCTACGATGCGCATGTTGCGAGTTTAAAAAGGGAAGAAAAAAAATAAGCGGGATATTCTTCAAATGATCCAGATAACTTAATGAAATCCGGAATCTGCTGAAAAGAAACCCGGACAAAATAATTATATAATTCCCGGTAAAGCGTGGATTGTTTTTCAAGAAACCCTGATAAAACCAATTTGACTTCTTTTTGTGAAACAGAGAACTCATTGCATATTTTCAGCAAATAATACAGCACATCTGCCGGTTCCGTGTAGGCGAAAGTCTGCGCCAGCTGAAATTTTCCTGCTTTTATGACAATCACACTAAACTGCCCGGTCTTGAAATCAACCAGGAAGGAGTCACTGCCGGCATCAGCCAAAAAATTATTCAGGGAAGAAGTATAACTATGCCAGTATTTGCCGCTATGAAACCGCCGGCTGATCCAGCCATAGACCGGTTTTGGCACTTCGTATACATTATACAGCTGCCATTCTGGTAAATGCTCCGCAAGAACCGCTTCGCCCTCTTCATCTCCATGCATCAACTGCAGCATCTTTTTGCCATCGCCGTAATTATAGAACTTTGAAGGCACCGTCACACTTTGCGGGAATGAGTAATTAATCAACACTTCCGAAAAGTGAAGATTAAATTCGTCATGCGCCGCAAAAACATTGTTTAGTAATTTTTCTTCATCATCGGTTTCATAATAAACCAGCCTTTCCGCCTCAAAGCCCTCCCGTTTCATTATAATCAGGCAGCAATATTTTTCTCCCAATTCAATCAATAAAATTGAGCGGGCCGGTTCAATCACCGCATCATTCGATATATTAAATAATTGCCTCAGAAAATTCGCTTGCAGGCTGCAATAATAAACAAAAAAAAATCACAAGCTTAAAGATTAACAACCGATTTAATAACATATTATAATACATTGGTGTTCAGATTTATTGTAGGTTTGCCGCCCGTATTTCCTTAACCCGGGAGACGGTGTTTCACACATGGCCGATGCTATCATAGAAACCGATTTAAGAGTCAAAATAAACAACCGGCAGATACTAAAAATCGCGTTGCCCATCAGCGTGGCTATCCTGATACCCCAGTTGAATTTTATTACCAATAACATTTTCCTGGGTCATTACAGTACCGAAGCATTGGCCGTAGCCAGCATTACAGGAGTGTATTATCTCATTTTTGCTTCTATTGGCTTTGGGTTAAACAATGGCCTGCAAACACTCATATCCCGTCGTGCCGGGGAGAATAAGCCGGAAGAAATTGGAAAAATCTTCTCACAGGGCGTATATATTTCGCTTTGTATAGCAGCGGTAAGCATGCTGCTTACTTATTTTATTACCCCGGTGCTATTGCGGGCGGTCATTCATGACCCTGTAAATGCCGAAAAAGCCGTGGCTTTTCTGCGAATCCGCGTATGGGGTCTGCCTTTTTTGTATGTTTATCAATTGCGGAACGCCTTGCTGGTAGGCACTAATCAGAGCCGGTATCTTATAATGGGTACCCTGGCAGAGGCTATCGCCAACGTGGTTTTCGACTACCTTCTTATTTTCGGAAAGTTTGGTTTCCCCGAAATGGGTTTTAATGGCGCCGCGGTGGCCTCCATTATTGCTGAGTTTACCGGCATGTTTGTTATTTTTCTTGTGATTCACAACAAGGGAATAACCAAGCGGTTTGCCTTATTTAAGACCTTCAAATGGGATCGTAAAAATGCTTCACTCATCACCTCCCTGTCCGCCCCATTGGTATTTCAACATGGCATCAGCATCATAAGCTGGGAGATCTTTTATATCCTGATCGAACGCAATGACACGGAAACCGCCCTGGCGATTTCCAATACGATGCGGAATGTGTTTGGGCTCTTTGGCTCCTTTACCTGGGCATTCGCAGCCGCCAGCAGTTCGATGGTGAGTAATATTATTGGCCAGGGCCGGCACGACCAGGTGCCATATCTTATCCGCAGTATCGTAAAATTGAGCACCGGCATGGCCATTATTGCGTTCATTATTCTCAACCTGGCGCCAGAGCTTTTCCTTTCCATCTATGGTCAATCGGACGATTTTATCCAACAGGGCATTCCGGTCATACGGGTCATATCGGTGGCAATGATTTTGATGTCATTTTCCGTGGTATGGATCAGTTCGGTAACCGGTACCGGCAATACCAGGGTGAGCCTGATGATTGAAGCTGCAACGATCGTCCTGTATTGCATTTTTGTGTACCTCGTACTTGAAAAGTTCAAACTCGGTATTATCTATGGCTGGATGAGCGAATGGCTTTACTGGACCTGCCTTTTTATTCCTTCCCTGATATATATCCGAAGCGGCCGCTGGAAAAGAAAAATCCTTTAACTTCGACCCTTAATGAAAATCCTCATTAAGCAAGCAAAGGTTGTTGATCCCTCCTCAGCTTTTAACGGACAAATCACAGACATTTTTATTGACAGCGGTATTATTAGCCAAATTGGTACTAATTTATCGATGCAGGCCGACCAGGAAATCGTTTTGCAGGGTTTGCATGTATCGCCGGGATGGTTTGATGTTTTTGCCAATTTTGGTGATCCGGGATATGAGTTCAAAGAAACGCTCGAGTCGGGCGCTTTAGCTGCGGCAGCCGGTGGTTATACTGATGTCATGATCATTCCCAACACCCATCCCGTACTGCATAATAAAGCCAATATTGAATATGTCGTGCAGAAATGCGGTTCATTACCGGTTACTATTTATCCTATTGGAGCTGTAACAAAAAATGCCGAAGGAAAGGAACTGGCCGAGATGTATGATATGAATGCCAGCGGAGCCATCGCATTTGGGGATGGCATTAATTGTATCCAGTCAGCCGGCTTGCTGGTAAAAGCCCTGCAGTATATAAAGGCATTTAATGGCACTCTAATCCAGTTGCCCGATGATAAAACCATTAATCCCCATGGCCTGATGAACGAAGGCATTATCTCTACACAACTCGGCTTGCCAGGCAAACCGGCCATGGCGGAAGAGTTAATAGTGGCAAGAGATATCAAACTTACCCGGTATGCTGATTCAAAACTACATTTTACCGGTATCTCTTCCAGGAAATCTCTTGAATATATCAAACGGGGTAAAGAGGGCGGAATTAATATCAGCTGCTCTGTAACTCCATCACATCTATTTTTCTGTGATGAGGACTTGAAAGAATATGATTCCAATCTGAAAGTAAATCCCCCATTGCGGACAAAAGAAGATCGGGAAGCCCTCCGCAAAGCTGTCAGTGAAGGGGTAGTTGATTGCATCGCCACTCATCATTTACCGCATGAGTATGATAGTAAGGTGCTGGAGTTTGAATATGCCAAATATGGCATGATTGGTCTGGAAACAGCTTATGCTGTTGTCAATACCGTTCTTGCAGGTATCAGCCAGGAGAAAATCGTAGAATTATTATCGGTCAATCCACGGAAAATATTTGGTAAATCTATTGCCGGCATTAAAGAGAATGAAAAGGCAAGCCTTACTTTATTTAATCCGGGAATTGCCTGGACTGTTGCTGAAGCGGACTTGAAATCGAAATCAAAAAATTCGCCTTTTAATGGAAAGCAATTAACCGGAAAAGTAATTGGCACAATTAATAAAGACAGGTTATTTTTGAATAATTAACCAATACGGTCTATCATGGGAAATAAAATAATGTCACATCAAATAAAAGGTTTGCTTGTTGCTTTGATCATTATTATTATAGGCATCGGCGGCTATTTTGGTGGGCTTGCTTACGAAAGCTGGTTTGGTTGGATTTCCTTCGGTGTTTTAGTGCTGTCGGTAATATGGGGAGTTGTTTATTATGCACAACAATTAGATGGAAGAGTTTCATTTGGTGACCTGTTTGTACATGGCTTTAAGATGTCTATCGTAACGGTCCTGATATTGTTAATCTATACGGTTATTGCTGTAACGTTATTATTTCCTGAAATGAGAGAAAAGGGAATGGAAATAGCCCGGCAAAGACTTGAAGAACAAGGTAAGCTGACCAGCGATCAAATCGACCAGACGCTGGGAGTGGTAAAAAACTTTTTTTGGCCTATCACCATTGGAACTATTCTCCTGGGAAATTTGATATTCGGGTGCATTGCGTCTTTAATTGGCGCTGCTGTGGCGAAGAAAAAACCTGTTAATTCGTTGGACCAATTGCCTGTATAAATGGATCTATCAATCGTTATTCCCTTATTTAATGAAGAAGAATCATTGCCAGAATTATCCGCCTGGATAGAAAAGGTGATGGTGGAAAATGATTATGCCTACGAAATTATTTTTGTAGATGATGGCAGTACCGATAATTCATGGCAAATAATTGAAGAATTGCGGGCAACCAACTGCAATATAAAAGGAATAAAATTTCAACGCAATTATGGCAAATCAGCGGCGTTGAATGAAGCCTTCCGCGCCGCCACCGGCGATGTAGTTATCACATTGGATGCTGACCTGCAGGATAGCCCCGATGAGATTCCGGAACTGCGCCGGATGATTATTGAAGAGGGTTACGACCTGGTCAGCGGCTGGAAAAAGAAACGCTATGATAATGCGCTTACCAAAAACCTGCCTTCGAAATTCTTTAATGCCATCACTAGAAGGGTTACAAAAATAAAACTCCACGATTTTAATTGCGGGCTGAAGGCCTACCGGAAGAAAGTCGTAAAAGGTATTGAAATTTATGGCGAAATGCACCGCCAGATCCCGGTACTCGCTAAGTGGGCGGGATTTAGAAAAATTGGCGAAAAAGTGGTTGAACACCGTCCCAGAAAATATGGTATTTCAAAATTTGGATGGGAACGTTTTGTAAACGGTTTTCTCGACCTGCTTTCCGTAACATTTGTTGGAAAGTTCTCAAAAAAACCCATGCATTTTTTTGGTTCCTGGGGAACCGTGTTCTTTACCATAGGACTTTGCATTTCGATCTTCCTGGTTGTTTCGAAAATAATTGATGCCAGCCTGCCCCTTACGAACAGACCGCTATTTTACATGGGACTCACTTCACTAATTATAGGAATGCAGTTGTTCCTGGCTGGCTTCCTCGGTGAATTGATCAGCCGAAATTCGCCGGGTCGCAATAGTTATATTATTGAAAAGAAAACAGGACTGTAATGTCGAAGGTGGTAATAATAGGACCGGCCCATCCGTTGCGCGGTGGATTAGCTACTTTCGACCAGCGCCTGGCAAAAGAATTTATCAAGGAAGGTGATGATTGTTGGCTCTGTTCTTTTTCATTACAATATCCCTCATTTCTTTTTCCCGGCACAACACAATACAGCACGGAAGCTCCGCCCCCCGGGATAAAAATTCTTTCCCTGATCAATTCGGTTAATCCATTTAACTGGATACGGGTTGGCATCCGCCTGAAACGGGAAAAACCTGATTTGATTATCGTACGGTACTGGCTGCCTTTTATGGGCCCGGCACTAGGCACTATATTGAGACGGGTCAGAAAAAATAAACACACTCAAATCGTCTGCATTGCCGACAATGTAATACCGCACGAAAAACGGTTGGGCGACAGGCTTTTCACCCGATATTTTCTGAAAAGTTGCGATGCTTTTATAACCATGAGCGACAAAGTCCTCCGTGATTTACGACAGTTTGAAAAAACTAAACCGGCACAGCTGGTATCGCATCCCTTGTATGATAATTTCGGAGAGATCATTTCAAAAGAAGAAGCAAGAAAGAAGTTGGGAGTCGGAAGCCAGGAACCCATCGTTCTGTTTTTTGGTTTTATACGTAAATATAAAGGGCTTGATCTGCTGTTTGAAGCGATGAGTGATGAAAGAATAAAAAAATCGGGAATAAAATTATTGGTCGCTGGCGAATTTTATGAAGATGCCAGACCTTTTGAAGAGCAGATCGAAAAGTTGGGCATCCGGGATCAGGTGATATTAAAAACCGCTTTTATACCGGACAGCGAAGTAAAATATTATCTCTGTGCCTCCGATGCGGTGATACAACCCTACCGTCATGCGACCCAAAGTGGTGTTACTCCCCTCGCCTATCATTTTGAAAAACCCATGCTGGTCACTAATGTTGGAGGACTACCGTCATTAGTACCCCATGAAAAAGCCGGACTGGTCATGGAACCTGAACCAACAGCCATAGCAGATGCTATGCTGAGATTTTACCAATTAGGTGAAAATTATTTTATTCCGCATCTTCGCACGGAAAAACAAAAATATAGCTGGAATAAGCTTGTACATGCTATTAAGAATATAATTGCAAACAAACAGGCTCCATAAAATTCAATACGCAACAAATCATGATCTATAGAAGCAAAGCTCCTTTAAGAATTGGTTTAGCGGGCGGTGGAACCGATGTAAGTCCATACAGCGATTTATATGGTGGCGCTATCCTGAATGCGACCCTCTCTGTTTACGCCTCTGCATCCATTGAACCGATTGAAGAAAATGGCATCATTATGACAGCTATTGATCAACAACAGGAGCAGCATTTTGAATGGAGCAATGAACTGCCGATCGATGGTGTATTGGATCTTTTAAAAGGTGTATACAACCGCGTTCAGAAAGATTATGGTTTGCCCATGCCTAATTTCAAACTTTCCACGTTTGTAGAGGCGCCAGCCGGCTCAGGCCTGGGTACTTCCTCTACACTTGTAGTGGCCATTGTGGGGGCCTTTGTTGAAATGCTCCGGCTTCCGCTTGGCGAATACGATATTGCCCATTACGCTTATGATATTGAAAGAAAGGATCTCAACCTGGCAGGTGGCAAACAGGATCAGTATGCCGCCACTTTCGGTGGCTTCAATTACATGGAATTCTATGGGGACAATGTAGTGGTCAATCCACTTCGCATCAAACAACAATATTTATTTGAACTGGAAAATAATCTACTGCTTTATTATACGGCTACTACCCGCGAATCCGCAAAGATTATAGAACGGCAATCCGAAAATGTTCTAAATAAAAAGGAGGACCCGATCGAGGCGATGCATCAGTTGAAAGAACAGGCCAAACTGATGAAAGAGGCCTTATTAAAAGGCCGTATACATGAAATAGGAGAAATTCTGGATTTCGGCTTTCAGCAAAAAAGAAAGATGGCCGAAGGGATCAGCAATGCCTTCCTGGATGAAATTTATGAAACAGCTAAGGCGGCCGGTGCGACGGGTGGTAAAATATCGGGCGCCGGTGGCGGCGGGTTTATGATTTTCTATTGTCCCGGAACTACAAAATACAAGGTGAGCAAAGCACTTGAAAGATTTAATGGGTATAATTTCAAATACCAGTTTGTAAAACATGGATTGCAAACCTGGACGATGTAAAGTTGGAGCCCCGTAGCTATCGGGTCTGATAGTTTGAAGTTATTTTAGATGACAATTTCCTTACATCCCGCCAGGTTCCTGTAACCGGCGTCGAAAGGTTGGAATTAAATTTTTTTATGGAAAAAATAAAAAATATCATTCAGGCGTCGATCGAAGTGAAACAACAGGTTTTGCAGAATGAAGAATTGATTATTACTATTGAAAAAGTAGTTACGTTGGTGGTAAATGCTTTTAAAAAAGGTAACCGCGTATATTTTTGTGGTAATGGAGGCAGCGCTGCCGATGCACAACACCTTGCCGCAGAATTTTCAGGTCGGTTTTATATTGACCGAAAGGCATTACCGGCAGAAGCATTACATTGCAACACGTCGTACCTGACTGCTGTAGCCAATGATTACAGTTATGATGTTGTTTATTCACGCATCATTGAAGGTATTGGCCAGGAAGGAGATGTGCTGATTGGCCTTTCTACCTCAGGCAACTCCGGTAACATCATCAAAGCATTTGAAACTGCCCGGGAAAAAAAACTTATCACAGTCGGCCTTACAGGAGCCACTGGCGGCGCTATGAAACCGGTATGTGACTATCTTATTAATATTCCATCAAGCGATACGCCACGGATACAGGAAAGCCACATTATGGCAGGACATATTATCTGCCAGTTAGTGGAAGAGAAAATATTCGGCCCGCTCTAAAGAATCTCCCCGGCCAGTTGGCGGGAGACTTAACAACAGTCTCTATGATTAAACAAGCAATTATTTTAGCCGGCGGTTTAGGTACCAGGTTACGCTCTGTTGTTTCAGAACTTCCAAAATGTATGGCTCCTGTTGCAGGGAGACCTTTTCTTTTTTATGTCATCAATTATCTGCGCAGCGAAGGAGTTGAAACATTCATTTTCTCCCTGGGCTATAAACATAAAATAATTGAAGATTATCTGCAAGATCAGTTTGCAACACTCAGTTACCAGGTCGTTATTGAAGCGGAACCCTTGGGCACCGGCGGTGCTGCCCGTTTAGCGTGCCTGCAGGCCACTGAAAAGAATGTTTTGCTTGCCAATGGAGATACCCTGTTCAGAATAAATATAAATAAACTTGCTTCATTTCATACTGAAAAGGAATCTGTTTGTACCCTTTCATTGAAACCAATGAAAAATTTTGATCGGTATGGTGTGGTGGAGTTAAACAGTGATCTGACTATAAAAAGTTTTAAAGAAAAGCAACACTATGAATCCGGGTTAATCAACGGGGGCCTCTACGCATTGAATGTGGAACAATTTCTAAAGGAAATTTTCCCCGAAAAATTTTCCTTTGAAAATGATTATCTCGAAAAAAAATACAGGGATCATAAAATGTTTGGTCTTCTGCAGGACAGCTATTTTATTGATATCGGTATCCCGGAGGATTTTAATAAAGCACAGGAAGATTTTAAATCTATACCGCTTGATTTAAAAAAGATAACGAAAAACTGGACGATTTTTCTGGACAGGGAT
>JAOQAL010000605.1 GCA_025963615.1 Chitinophagaceae bacterium
TAAAAAAACTAAGAGAAGCGGGAGCTGTCATCCTTGGCAAGACCAACCTGAGCGAATGGGCCAATTTCCGTTCTACCCATTCCTCTTCTGGCTGGAGTAGCCGTGGCGGACAAACAAAGAGTCCCTATATACTGGATCACAATCCCTGCGGTTCCAGTTCAGGTTCAGGTGTTGCCGTGGCAGCTAATCTTTGTGCAGTCGCTGTAGGTACTGAAACCGACGGCTCCGTCACCTGCCCCGCATCGGTAAATGGTATTGTTGGCATCAAGCCGACGGTCGGTTTGGTCAGCCGTGCCGGTATTATTCCTATATCGGCTACCCAGGATACTGCCGGGCCTATGGGCAGAACAGTAAAAGATGTGTCGATACTGTTAAGCGCGATGACCGGGATAGATGCTGAGGATGCTATCACCAAAGAAAGTGAGGGGAAAATTCATCCCGACTATACTAAATTCCTTGATGTAAATGGTTTGAAAGGAAAAAGGATAGGAATAGAAAAAAAACCGCAGGGCGATAACCAGTATATGCATGCCTTGGTTCAAAAAGCGATTGCCTTAATGAAACAGCAGGGTGCTGAAATAATAGAAATAGAATACCTCGCTAAAATAAATAAACTGGGAGATGACGAGTTTACGGTAATGCAATATGAGTTCAAAGATGGTTTGAATAAATATCTTGCTGCCTCCAATGCCGCGATGAAATCTTTGTCCGCTGTTATTGAATTCAATAAAAAGAATGAGGACAAAGCAATGCCCTATTTCAAACAGGAAACATTGGAAAGTTCGGATAAAAAAAAGGGCCTGGATAGTAAAGAATATAAAAAGGCCTTGAATAAAAGTCATATCGTATCCAGGCAGATCATTGATGATGTAATTAAACAAAACAGGCTGGATGCCATTTGCGGACTTACCATGGGACCATCCTGCAGTATCGACACCATCTACGGCGACCGCTGGGGTGATGTGTTTCTCACGACACCGGCAGCAATAACCGGTTACCCGCATATTTCAGTGCCGTGCGGATTAGTATATGAACTACCGGTAGGCCTCTCCTTCTTTGGTCCGGCTTACAGCGAGCATATATTGATCAGTATCGGTTATGCTTATGAACAAGCTTCGAAGAACAGAGTCGCCCCGAAATTTAAAAAATCATTTCTTTCCTGATGGGAATTCATCCAGGCTTCCTATAACCGATCATTATTGGCAGGTTACCCGCGCGTGGACCCACAAAGGCTGGAACACGGGGAAATTACTGGATCGTTTTGCCCATCTATCTGTATTAAACAAAAGCTCCTGGTGATAAACTCCGGGCCGACGGTAGATGGCTTCTGCGTCCGGTATATTACAGGTCGGGATAGTGTGTTTTAATAAATGCAAGTATCCTCTCCCCCTCCCACCCACTAGTGTATTTTTCGTCGTTGATAAAAAACGTGGGTGTTGCATTTACGCCGCTGCGCAGGCCACTTTCAAAATCAGTGTCTATTTTTTCCAGGAGTTCTGGTCTTGCTATGTCCTTACTGAATTGCTCTATGTCCAGGCCAAGTTTCCCGGCAAATGCTATAAATGCATTTTTGGAAAGATATTCCTGGTTTTCAAAAATCATATCATGCATTTCCCAGTATTTACCTTGTAAGGATGCTGCTTCTGCTGCCACAGCAGCCCGTACCGCTTCAGGGTGAATTTGCGCCAGGGGAAAGTTGCGAAATACAAATTTAAGTTTATCACCAAGTTCTTGCTGCAGGTGTTTTACTATCGGGTAGGCACGGCCGCAATGAGGACATTGGTAATCTCCGTATTCAACCAGTTCAAGGGGAGCCTGGCTATTTCCCTGTATATGGTCTTTGGAAGATACAGGTGGTCGCAGCGGCATGTGCTGTAATTTTTTAAGATGAATGAATAGTTTTTAATTTATCTATTTCTTCCAGTGCGTCGAGTATCCCGTCCGCTCCCGGATTTACGCCTATTGGTGACAGGTAGTTCCACCGTATAATCCCCAGCTCATCTATCACATACAGTGCCCTTTTACATTCACCGGTTTTATCATCATATACCTGGTACAGACCTGCCACCGTGCCTTTAGGTTCAAAATCCGCCAACAGGGGAAAATGCAGCTTTCGATCCTGGCTGAAAGCTAAATGGCACCATTTGCCATCCACGGAAATGCCGATTACTTCCGCATTGTGCCGTTGAAAATATTTCAGGGTTTCATTGTATAGGGCCATCTGGTCGCCGCATACGGGGCTCCAGTCTGCCGGGTAAAATGCAAGAATAACTTTTTTGCCCCTGAACTCATCCAGGCTGATCTTCTGATCAGGAGTAGCAAATAAAGAAAAAACGGGCGCCACGGTTCCTACCTGTAACATGTATTTTTTACTGAAATTAAGACAATTTATTTTTCCAGGTATTTTACCCCATTTTAGACTGGATTTTGCACCTGGAAACTTCTTTTTCTTCAACTGATTACCAGGAGTTTTTTATTTCTTAAACGATTTGCTATTTTTTTTGCAGATCCCAGACCGACGACCATATTATTCAATACTAAATAACAAAATCTATATTCAGGGTAATCATGGCTTCTCAATTATAACTCATCTCTTACCATTAGATACGAAATTTTCGAAACGCACGACATCTACGAGCCCAAACCTGAAACGTGTTGAATGTATTTAAGAAATTTTCTTGTGGGTTCTATTCTGGAAAAATCAAGGGAGTAGCGATATGCCGCCGAAATCACAATATCGATCCAGCTCCATCTGCCCTGTGTTCCAGCCTTGTGGGTAGCAATCCAGCCATTGATTCATGGTCCCAAGCAAAGGGTATTGCTATTACAAATACCGAAAATAAGTGAATCCCAGTGGCCGGAATGCGAGGCCCGGTATTCGTCGACCGGATTTTGGGTTAGTGTAAAGTTTTTGAGAAATTTGCAAATCTCATAAATACATTTGTGCGCTAACAATTGCTACGAATTATCCTTAACCGTTAAAGCATGAGAAGGTTCCTGGTCATTGCAGTCTGTTGCCTCTGTGGTATAGCGGTTGGTCAGAATACAGAGACCGACAGCCTCAAAAAATTATTAAATAAACCCATTGAGGGTACCCAGCGGGTTCAGGTGTTGGAGGGTTTAAGTTATGCTTACCTGTCCGCTTTCCCCGATTCAGCACTTCAATATGCCCAGGAAGGCCTGGAACTGGCTGAAAAGATCAACTATCCTAAAGGACAGGCATTGTGTACAAATGCATTGGGCAATGTTTATTTTCATGTTGGTGATTATCCCAGGTCGCTGGAATTATATTTCAAGTCATTGCAAATAGAGGAAGGTTTAAAAACGCATACCGGTATTCCGGTAACATATTTTAATATATCCAGCGTGTATACTGAACAACAGGATTATGCCCATGCTTTGTCATACCTGTTCAAAGCCAAGCAGGAAGATGAGCGCAAAAATGACAGTTCCGGTATCTTGTTCGACCTGTATAGTTTGGGGAGTATTTATCTCCGCATGGAAAAGAATGATTCCGCCCTTGTGTATATTGAACAATCACACCAATTGGCGCAAAAGTTAAACGACCTGAACATGATGGGCGCGATACTCAATACATTTGGAGAAGCATATGTGGCTTTAAAAAATAATGTTCTCGCTGGTTCCTATTATCATAATAGTATACCGTATGCTTTGTCGGTAAACGATAAAGAAGTGTTGGCCGCAAATTACTATGGGCTGGCCAGGATTTGCAGCCAGAACAATAAGCCTGATTCCGCCATCTATTATGCCCGCAAAGCATTAACGATCGCTAACGAAGCGCCATTCCTGAAACAGGTGATGGAATTCAGCACTTTCTTATCCGGGATGTTCAAGGATAAAAAGCAATTTGATAGCGCCTTCCGGTACCAGGCAATGAGTACGGCGGCAAAGGACAGCATTTTTAATGTAGATAAAATAAAGAAAATACAAAACCTGAAATTCCAGGAGCAGCAAAGGCAGCATGCTATTGAATCCGCCCGGCTCGAATTCTGGAATAATGTAAAATTATATGTTGTCGTAGGAGCTTCTGCAGTATTATTAATAATCGCTTTTTTACTCTGGCAGAACAATAAGCAAAAGCAAAAGGCATTCATCTTATTGCAGGACCAGCAATTGAGGACCGAAGAAGCTTATAAAGAATTGAAAGCAACGCAGGCACAATTGATTCAATCGGAAAAAATGGCTTCGTTGGGAGAACTTACATCCGGCATTGCACATGAAATCCAGAACCCTCTCAACTTTGTAAATAATTTCTCGGAAGTGAACAGGGAGCTGATCGCTGAGTTGAAAAATGAACTGAAGAAAGGCAATTCGGAAGAAATCGAATTACTGGCTTCAGATATTGAACAAAACGAACTGAAAATAATTCACCACGGTAAACGGGCGGAAGCGATTGTAAAAGGCATGTTGCAGCATAGCAGGAACCGTACCGGATCAAAGGAATCCACGAACCTGAATGCCCTGGCGGATGAATATTTGCGGATAGCCTATCATGGCATGCTGGCAAAAAACAAATCTTTCGAGACCACCATGAAGACCAGTTTTGATGCTGCCTTATCCTCCTCCCCCGAGGGCTTACCGGACGCTGGAAAAATAAATATCGTTCCCGAAGATATAGCGAAGGTGCTGCTTAATTTATACAACAATGCTTTTTATGCTGTAAACGAAAAGAACAAACAGGGAATTGAGGGGTACGAACCCAAGGTCACCGTAACAACAAAAAAAACCGGCATCGGAGCCGAAATCATAGTTCACGATAATGGAAACGGAATTCCGCAAAATATAATT
>JAOQAL010000806.1 GCA_025963615.1 Chitinophagaceae bacterium
GAAATGTCAATAGATGAACTAAGTAGTGCAGGATTTTGCTGACCAATCGCCTGGACCCAGTCTTTCATCAACCGGTGATCTCCGCCACCGTGACTATCCGTTTTCATAGACCAGATTGTTTTTTTACCGCTTCTGAAATCTGTCATGGTAAACGTCTCCATATCGCCCACAATATCCCCCTTCGATCCCATGATTCTCGTCCTTCGGCCTTCATACGATACATGCGCTTCCATAGAAAATGCAGCGGTTACGCCATTTTTAAAAAGAATGTTGACGGTTAAATGGTCCGGCTGATCATTATCCATACGATAAACGCAACGGCCATAATTAGTGGTTTTCAACCCTTCGAGAATAACTTCATCCCACTTATTTTTATTCTCAGGTAAATCAAAAACGTACAATCTTTTTCTGTCGCGGAAATAGATTTGCAAGGCGGAATAAGGACAACTGTTCTCCACCATACAACCATCCATACAGCGCTCCGTGCTGCCTTCCGGTGCATTGATATTGGTAAACCATTTCAGGTTGCCAAAGCAGTGGACATTATCTGCTTCATTCCCAACAAGCCATCTTATAATATCCGTATCATGACATGATTTGGCCAAAATGATGGGTGTGGCGAATTCACTGTTTCTCCACTTTCCCCTCACGTAGGAATGACTCATGTGTACATGTTCAATCGGCTCCAGGTGTTGCACACTGATTATTTCACCAATTGTTTTCGCGTCAATTATTTCTTTCAGTTCCCGGAAATAAGGAGTGTATCGTAGCACATGACAGACGCCTACAATGCGGCCCGTTTCTTTTGCTTTTTCATAGATCCTTCTGCACTCTTCTTCTGTTGGCGCGATTGGTTTTTCCAGCAAGATGTCATATCCCAATTCGAGCGCCTTCAGACAGGGGATCGTATGCAGTTTATCCGGAGTAGCTATAATAACCGCATCAGCGAATTTTTCTCTTTTTAAAACTTCTTCCCAACTGTGAAAAGTGTTATGCTGCTTAATATTATGTTGTCTCGCCAGTTTACTGTTCCGCAAATGATTCGGCTCAGCCACAGCAACAATAGTTAGTTCGTCGGGATTTTTAATGGCATAGTCTGCGTAGATAGATCCCCGGTGACCGGCGCCAATTAAAATAGCCGTTACCGGCTTGCTAAGTTTTTTATGAAGGGGATTATAAAAAAGATTTTCATGCAAGCCAAACATGCTGGCCACTTCCTTCCAGCCATCCGCAACCGTATCGGTAACAGTATCTATAGCACTGTCTACCAGTTTTAGTGACCGTAATAAATATCTCGCTGAAATAAATTGACGTAATGACATGGGTTCGTGATTATTTAGAACATTAATTGGTGCAACCTGTAAAGTTGGTCGATGATTTCTGATTGAAGGCGAATTAAAATTAGGAAAAAACCACCTCATGATGAAAACTAACAAGTGTTAACCTTTCATTTAAACTGTTAACTTTGCTATTTCTTAAATTTTTGTTCACAGGATGGCTTACGAACCACAAAACAAAATACGGATTGTTACCGCGGCATCTTTGTTCGATGGTCACGATGCGGCAATTAACATTATGCGCCGCATTATGCAAAGCAAAGGTGTTGAGGTTATTCACCTGGGTCATAACCGGAGTGTGAAAGAAATTGTTGAGGCGGCCATAGAGGAGGATGTACAGGGTATTGCAATCACCAGTTACCAGGGCGGTCATGTGGAATTTTTCAGGTACATGAAAGATCTGCTGAATGAAAATGGATGCAGCCATATAAAAATATTCGGTGGTGGTGGGGGTACCATTCTGCCGAAGGAGATCATTGAACTGCATAAATATGGGATCACAAAAATTTATTCCCCGGATGACGGCAGAAAGATGGGGTTGGAAGGGATGATAGAAGATCTCGTACGTGCCTGTGATTTTTCATTGAATGGAACCGGCGCCTATAATACGAAAATGACATTGGGGGAGATCCATGATGTGAGAGAAATCGCCAGGAAAATCACCCGTGCGGAGCAGGGTAATCCCAAATCTGAAACCGGAAACCCACAATCAACGCGAAGCATTCCGGTTCTTGGGATCACTGGAACCGGCGGAGCCGGCAAATCTTCTGTTACAGACGAAATCGTCCGTCGCTATCTGGAGTCTTTTCCTGGTAAAACGATTGCGGTTATTTCTGTCGATCCTTCAAAAAGGAAGACCGGGGGTGCCTTACTCGGCGACAGGATCCGGATGAATTCCATTCATCATCCCCGGGTATATATGCGCAGCCTGGCTACCAGGGAAAGTGACAAAGCCTTAAGTGAGCATGTAGAGGAAGCGATTGACATTTGTAAAAAAGCCGGTTATGATTTTATTATTCTCGAATCAGCGGGTACGGGACAAAGCGACGTTTCTATTGTAGATTTTTGTGACGTCAGCCTCTATGTGATGACGCCGGAATACGGCGCTGCTTCCCAACTGGAAAAGATCAACATGCTTGATTATGCCGATGTAATCGCGATCAACAAGTTTGATAAAGCTGGCGCCCTCGATGCCCTGGCAGATGTGCGCAAGCAATACAAACGCAATCACCGCTTGTTTAATGCCAAAGAAGAAGACCTGCCTGTCAGGGGTACCATCGCCAGTAAATTCAATGATGACGGCGTGAACCATTTATTCAGGCTGGTTTTAAAAGCGGTAGAGATAAAAACGGGCGTAATATTTGGCGAATTTTCATTTGGAGAAACAGCAAAGGCTTCGCACGCTATTATTCCTTCCAGTCGCGTGCGTTACCTGAGTGAAATTTCCTCTTCCATACGCGATTATAATAAGCTGGTGGAAGAACAGGCAGGCATAGCTTCAAAAA
>JAOQAL010000609.1 GCA_025963615.1 Chitinophagaceae bacterium
TGTAAATCGGTAAAATCATTTTCAGGACCAGAAGGCCCATCCAATGATTTTATATCAGCAGTGAGTTGTACCAGGTAGCCGGAAACAAAACGCGCCGCCAATCCGAGATGTCTTAATAGCTGAACAAATAACCAGGCCGTATCACGACAGGAACCCAACGCACGGCCCAATGTTTCTTCACAGGTTTGCACACCTGCTTCCATGCGGATGGAATAATTAATATCCCTGCTAAGTTTTTGATTGACATAAACCAGGAAATCATTGATGGTGGAGTCCTCTTTTATTTCAACTTCCGAAAGCCATTTCTTTAGCAAGGGACCCTCTTCTTTTATTTCGAAATAAGGAATCAGTTCTTTAGCCAGTTGATCATGATACGTAAATGGATATTTTTCCGCATATTCTTCTACAAAAAAATCAAAAGGGTTTATTACAACCAGATCAGCGATCACTTCCACCTCGATACTCAATTCCGTTGTTTTTTCAGGAAATACAACCCGGGCCTGGTAGTTGCCAAATGGATCCTGCTGCCAGTTAATAAAATGTTCCCGGGGAGTCAGTTTAAAAGAATAGGCCTCGATGGGGGTTCTTGAATGCACAGCAGGACGTAGCCTGAAAACATGGGGCGATAATGAAACCGGCCTGTCGTAATGATAAGTTGTCTTATGATTGATTGCTACCCTGACTGGCATAAAATTGAGTTGATAGTTTATCGGATAAAGGCGGCAACCGGTTATTTTAAAATTAACCTCAAATCTTCAGACTGCAAAAATTGATATGGATATATGTTGGCGGCGAAATGGTGTCTTTTCCCCGCGGGTCGGCCAGGCAGGGTTTTTCGCCTTGTTGTTTCCCGAAAAGTTCGAATAAGTCCTGATCAATCGTCATAGTGTACCGGGGAAATTTTTAGATAAGCTTCACACGCAAAGTACGTTACTGAGCCGGATAAAGGCTTTCGCGGAGATTTTCACTTCTTCCCATTTTCTGTGTTTGGGGAATTTGCAAAAAATGTTAATACTCATGAATTGACAAATTCAGGGAAGGTTATTATGTAATTAATTCCTCCCCTGCATCCAGAGAAGATAAATACTCTTTATGCAAACAAAAAATGTCTTCCCGGCTATCCTCGTAATCCTATTCTCTACAGCTAATGCAGCCAACGGGCCAAAAACTATTTCCTCAGATCTGAAAACAGTTACCGTTTTCCGCAGTGGCGCTGAAATGATACATAATGCTTCAACGCAGCTGTTTTCCGGCAATAATGAATTGGTCATTGAAGGCATTAGTAATAGCATCGACATCAATAGTGTGCAGATCAATTGCCCTCCTGCTGTTACGATTCTCAGTATTGAGTTTGCTAATAATTACCTGGTAGCGCCGGAAACAAATGCCAGGATCCGGTTGTTAAAGGACTCAGCCGAAAAAATGCAAAAGGAATCAGATAAGATCAACGTGCAGCTGGCAACTACGATCGATTTGCTGGAGGTATTGAAATCCAACAGGGAGTTAAAGGGTTCACAAACAGGTTTAAGTGTAGCTGAATTGATGAAGCTGATGGAATATTATAAAACCAAATCAGCGGAACTGCAAAATGATCTTGCTGCGCAGAAAGAAAAACAAAAAAAGTTAAATGAAAGCTTAGGGAAGATTAACAGCCAGCTTAAAGAAGAAGAAAGTAAAAACACCCGCCATACGGGTCAATTGCATCTGCAGTTATCTGTCGCCGTTACAGGTAAATATGATTTTGTTGTATCCTATATTACCCCCAATGCGTACTGGACACCCGGGTATGATATACGGGTAAACGATATCAAAAGCCCTTTAAAAGTTATTTATAAAGCAAAACTGGTACAGACTACCGGGATTGACTGGAAAAAAGTAAAACTTTCGCTTTCTACTTCAATACCTAACCAATGGGGTAATGCACCGGTATTAAAATCGTGGTTCCTGGCGTATATTAACCCTGTGAATGTGATGGACAAAAGTTTGGCGGGTAACAGTATTCAAAGTTTTAACCAGGTCCCAGACACCTTAAATGATGTTGTTGTAACAGGAAATGGCATAAGGCTTCGCGGTCAGAATACGATGAATGCAAATTCAGCACCGGTATATGTTGTAAATGGTGCTATTATGAGTCCGGAGGAATTTTCAAAGATTAGTGTAACTTCTATTAAAAGTATCCGGGTATTAAAAGACGCATCGGCGGTTGCTATTTATGGGTCAAGGGCATCTAATGGCGCTGTGATTATTACATTAAAAGATGGCTTGGAAGATTATGTTTCAGTAACGGACAATGAACTGAATGTGACTTTTGACATTGATCTGCCTTATGATGTTCCCACCAATGGAAAAGAGCAAACGGCAACATTGAAAGAATTTACAGTTGCTGCCAATTATAAATATTATGCTGTACCCCGGCTTGATAAAGATGCTTACCTGCTGGCGGAAGTAGCTGATTGGGAAAAATTGAACCTGCTGCCAGGGGATGCCAATATTATTTTTGAAGGCACCTATGTCGGTAAATCTTTTATTGATCCCAATTCTACGTTTGATACACTGAACCTCACCCTGGGACGTGATAAAAGGGTGGTGGTGAAAAAAGAAAAGTTAGTGGACTATAGCAGTGTAAAATTTTTAGGCAGTAATAAACTGCAAAAAATAACCTATGAAATAACGGTGAAGAATAATAAGCAGGATACAGTAAGGATGTTGTTAAAAGATCAATACCCGCTTTCCACGTTGAAAGAAATAGAAGTGGAACTTATAGAAGCCGGCGGCGCTGCCATTAATACAGATATTGGCTCACTTACCTGGAAGTTGGAACTTGTCCCCGGCGAGAGTAAAAAATTGAGGTTTGCTTATAATGTAAAATATAAGAAGGAGCGGGTTGTTAATCTGAATTAATTATAATAAGTTAAATACGGCTTACTGAGTATTATCTGCCGGGAAACTATGGTAAAACCTTATTATTTACATGTTAAAAACCTGTAGATAATAAGTTTTTTGACGCAGTTATTTATTTGTTCAAAATAAAGTACCTTTCGCCAAATTCATAGGATGACAAACGATCAGATTGAAAAATTTTTAGAGCCGAAAAACCTTTCCAACCATTCGGTAAAAATTGATTTTAAAACCAGGAATTCAATTAATGGCCTCTTTATCGAATCATCAGATTACAAAGAGCTCAAATCGAAGAACTTTTGGCGGATAGTAACTGAAACGCACATTAAACAGTGGCAGGAAACAAAAGATGGTAATCTTGCCCGTATTTTTAATGGTTCTGAATTTACCAGGCTGACAGCCATAAAGAGCTAAAATAAAAAGGCTGTCTCGCGGGAGACAGCCTAAAAGATATATAAAGACAGCAAAGGCTTATTAGATCTTTTTTACGTTCACTGCGTTCAGACCTTTCTTTCCTTCTTTAAGGTCGAACTCAACTTTGTCACCTTCGCTTATCTGATCGATTAAACCGCTTGAATGAACAAAGGTTTCTTTGTTTGAATCATCGTGTTTGATGAATCCAAAACCTTTTTCTGAATTGAAGAACTTTACAGTTCCTTTGTTTGATGCACTCATTATTGTATTGTTTTGATAAAAAATAAAGTGCAAACCTACGAATTTTAATGCAGGGTGTGACTAAAAAAAAAGAGGCAGGCTATTATATATATGATATTCAATGTTTTGCGAACTATTTCTTTCCCCCGGAATCGTCCGTAGTCAATATTTTAGCAGCGCAGGCCAGGCTTATTCTTCATATAGTAGACACCGAAGTCAAATAGTTGCCTTTTTCTCCTTCTTGTCATTTTACTAAGTATTAACCTATATTTCTCTGCGATTCTTATCAGTTCGAAACTGAAAAGAGCGCTCCATAGCTAAATAGGTCAAATAGTTTGTTTTTCTTGTTAGATCATCCGTTTCGGCGTCAATCAATGTTTTTCCCCGGAATCTTATGGGGTTCAAAAAAGGCTTTTATGGTTTTTTGCTCCGGGGAGCCATGCTCCCTTCCAGGTTCACGATCTCCACCCTCCGGAAGTCAACAGGTTGCCCT
>JAOQAL010000620.1 GCA_025963615.1 Chitinophagaceae bacterium
ATTCTGGCTGAACTGTTATGCTCATATCTTATAAAATCGCAGGAGCCCTTTTTGGATAAGCAAAGCCTAAAAAAAGTTTATTAAATTGAACGAATTTTCACGGATATGTTTTGCGCAGATTGGAAAAGCGTGCCTTTTACTTTTTTATTCAACAATCCAAGTATATTGAAGATGCTGGATTTAACACATGCCATAAATACTATCAAAATTTCTGGAATGCGCGCTATTTTCCAGCGCTCATAGAAGTGGAAAAAACACGCTACCCAACTATTGAATTTATAAAAAAATCATTATTCGGAAATTCTGGAGTAATTCTTATTCCAGTCCCTTTTAACCGCGTCGATGGTTTTCAGGAAGCATTTTATGGACGACCTGAAGCATTTGCCACCGCGCTGGTCTTCCCGGTTTTCAAGGCCCGAAGCATCCCCCTGGAGGAATATTAGGTCTACTCCAAAGGCCGCATCTACGCAGGCGTGCCATGGTCTATTCTATTCCGCCCTTCTTACCCTGTAACCCGCTGGGGAATTGATTTTTGGTTCCCATAACCTTTGACATTCCCGAATGGGTTCCCTCCTGTGATTCGTCTATAGCAGACTGGGAGAAAACCGTCGACAACTAGTTTATGGTTCTGGCAAATTTGACAATAATTTTTTTGAAATAATCTGCGCTCAATTCCTTAACTTAGTTTTTTGAAATCACCTATAACCCAAACAAAACTGCTTATTTATGCTTGCCTACCTGTTTACCGCTAAAGATAATCGTATTGGCATACGGCGTTCTGCATCGCCTTTAAAATTTCTATTTCTATTTTTTTTACCATCAATTCTCTGCGGCTTAACATTGTCCGCACAGTCCGTTTCGGTCAAAGGAATTATTTTAAATGAAAGTGGAGTTCCATTGCAAGGTGTTAGTGTTTCCGAAAAGGGTACAGCAAATGGTACAACCTCCAATGCATCGGGAAATTTTAGTATTACAGTTGCATCATCAGCATCTGTATTGGTTTTTTCCCATTCCGGCTATATCGCCCAGGAACAAGTTGCCGGCTCGGGGGCTAATATTGAAATAAAGCTGGCACCCGATGAAAAGAGGCAGGCGCTTGATGAAGTAGTCGTAATTGGCTATGGTACACAAAAAAAGAAGGATTTAACCGGTGCTGTAGGCTCCATATCAAGAAAAGATTTTGCCAATAAGCCTTTTACAAGCCCGGACCAGATTTTGACTGGCCGTATAGCGGGCGTTAATATCACAAATCGTAGTGGAGATCCCGGGGCTCCGATTGAAGTACGCATACGTGGTATCGGTACTGCAGGGAATAACCAGCCGCTTTGGATAATTGATGGGGTGCCTGTTGCAACAAATACAAGTACAATAACAGTAAACACATCCAGTGCCACTGAATCGAACCCTTTGTCCGGGATTAACCCAAGCGATATTGAAAGTATAGACGTACTAAAAGATGCTTCCGCCACGGCTATCTATGGCGCCCGTGCAAATAACGGTGTTATATTAGTAACTACTAAACGGGGTAAAGCAGGTATTGCCACCTTGAGTTATGATGGATATGTAGGTGTACAGGCCATTCAAAAAAATAAGTTATTTGATGTGTTGAATACAGAACAGTATATCAAATATCAACAAGACGAATTTGGTAATGATTATTCAGCTTTTGCCAGCCAACCAACGGTAGATTGGCAGGATTTGGTGTTTAAAAAGGGTTTTGCAACCACCCATAATCTAACCATATCTGGTGGAAATCAAAATAGCACGTATAGTTTTGGCGGTGGTTATTTTAAACAAGAGGGTGTTCAGTTAGCCCAAAACTTCACCCGTTATTCTGCTAAGGCAACCGCTGATGCGAAAGTTGGTAATTACATTAAATTTGGTGAGTCCTTTCTGTTGAGTAGAACAGAAAGACAAGCACAGTCAGAAGAAACAGCTAATTCCGGAGCCGGTGCTACCAGGAATGCTCCTTTCTTTCAACCATATACTTCAACGGGCGCATATAATCCTGCCAATAATGCTACTACAGGCGGTGCTCCTGCGCAAAACCTTCTTTGGCAAAATGATCCCGCAGCAGGCTATACTAAAATGAGGTATAATAAAATATTAGGTAGTTTGTACGGGGAACTTGAACCGATAAAAGGCTTAAAATATAAAGCCACCCTGGGTATTGATTATAATGAAGCAACAGGTTTGTTTTATCAGGCGCCGGTTGCTTTTGATGGTACTAACCCAAGACTCGCAATCCTCGTAAATGAGCAGCCAAAAGAAGCTACCCTTACGTTGGCCAATACCATTACTTATGATAAGACTTTCGGAAAAAGTAAGATAACTGCTTTAATAGGATACGAGCAGACCAGCTACCTTATACGCAGGTTAAGGGTACAGGGAAATGGCCTGTTTAACCCTCCTTTAGGCATAGCTGGGGGCTCAAACGCTTTCGGAACTTCAGAAACCGCTGACAACTGGAATATCCAGGGTAAAATGGCCCGTTTGTTTTATTCATACGACGACAGGTACCTGTTAACAGCTACCATCAGGCAGGATAAATCATCCAGGTTTGCCAAAGAAAATAATACTGGTACTTTTCCATCCTTCGCTTTAGGCTGGAGGCTTAGTGAAGAGGGCTTTTTAAAAAATTCAAAGCTATTCAACGACTTAAAACTCAGAGTTGGTTGGGGCGAATCAGGCAACCAATTTACGGGTACCAACTTTTCATACCTGCCTGCACTTAGCAGTTTTGTTAAGTATGTGGTCGGCAAAGGTACCCAAACCATTGCAACAGGATACGCCCCGGTACTGTTCGCTAACCCTGACTTAAGATGGGAAACAGCCATCCAAACAAATATCGGGCTTGACTTCTCAATGCTTAATTTCAAACTAAGCGGTTCTATTGATTATTTCAGCAGAACTACAAAAGATTTGCTGATGAGCGTTCCTGTAGCATTAACCACCGGCTTTTTCCAGTTTGCTGATTTAAACTCAGGTACTTTAACAAACAAGGGGATTGAGCTCACCGTAAATTATAGAGACAAAATAGGAGATATTAGCTACAATATTGGCGGCAATTTTACCTATGTAAAAAATGAGTTTACAAAACTTCCTGACGGAATTGATTATATACAGCTTAACGATAAGCGGATTTCAGTGGGCAGACCGCTGGGTTATTTTTACGGATATAAAACCGAAGGCATTTACCAAAGCGATGCCGAAGTGCCCACGACCCCAGGTTACACAGGTGCACAGGCAGGAGATATCAAATTTGTAGATGTAAATGGAGATAAAAGTTTAACCGATGCCGACAGGACTTATTTAGGTAGCCCGATTCCCAGATTCTATTATGGAATAAACCTTGGGGCTAATTATAAGGCATTTGACTTGTCTATTGTAGTGCAAGGCGTAGGTAAGTACACCGTATATGATGGCACCGTTGCAGGCCTCGAAAGTATGAGTGGTGCCGATAATCAAAGCACTGCTGTGTTGGGAAGATGGACAGCTGCTAGTCCAAGTAAATCCATGCCCCGTGCCAACAGTAATTATAATAATAATGCTGGATTTTCAGATCGGTTTTTAGAAAATGCAGCATTTGCCCGTATAAAAAACCTGCAATTAGGGTATAGCTTGAAAACGATCTCTACTATAACTAACGGAGTTATTTCTTATGCACGATTTTATATAGGCGTGTCAAACCTTTTTACATTTACAAAGTATAAAGGTTTTGATCCTGAAGTTACCCGGCAGCAAAGTTTTGCCGGTGGGGAAAACCAGTTTTTAAATGGATATGATAATGGTAATGCGCCACAGCCAAGAATGTTTCAGTTTGGATGGCAAATCAATTTTTAAAGGATATCAAACGCACGTATAAATATTATTATATGAATATGAAAAAAAGATTTATTATACCTCTTTTTTTGTTGGTTTTAGTCGGCACAGGCACTACAGTAATTGTTGTATCCTGCAATAAGCTCAACTTAACACCATTGGATAAAACGACCACCGCTACTTTTTTTAATACAAAACCTGATTTTGACGGAGGTCTGTTTGCAGCCTACTCTTCTATGCAGGATTTGTGGGCGGTAAACAGCGCCACTTCTTTTGGTGGTCATAATGGCTGGGGTTCATTTTGGGTAGTAAGTATGCTCGCCAGTGATGATGTAGAACCCAACTCCGCCGATATTACTCCTGATGGAGAATTAGTGGATGTAGAGGCATTAAACTTAAAAGCTACAAACAGGTTTGTTTACACGGTATATGCAGAAACATACGAAGGAATAAACAGGGCCAATATTGTTTTAGAGCAGGTTGAAAATGGCAAAAACAATCTTACCGATGCCGAAAAAAAGGCCGTCATAGCAGAAGCAAAATTTATAAGAGGGTTCTTTCATTTCCTGGCTGCCCAGATATGGAAAACAGCCCCGATAGTAACAGAAACAGCGAAGACGCTTCAACAAACATATACAAACGGCGACCCAACGGCGTTGTTACAGGCCAGTTTGGATGACTTCAAGGTCGCAGCCCAGGATTTACCGGCAACATGGGATGATGCCAATACAGGGCGTGCTACCAAATGGACAGCCCGGGCATATGAAGGAAAAGTGGATGTGTGGATGAAAAAATGGGATGATGCGGTAGTGGCTTTTGAAGATGTTGAAAAAAATGCCGGCTATGATTTGCTGCCGAATTATGAAGATGAATTTGCTATAGCCAATGAAAATAGTATTGAATCAGTTTTTGAAGTTCAGTTTGGCGGGCCTTATTCAGATGATAACAGCTGGATACTGGACGATAACGGAAATGAAGATTTTAAATCCACCCAGGGCACAACCCGGCCATGGTTTTTTGTATTACGTACGGATGCAGGAGCACAAGGCTGGTATGCACCCACTCAAAAACTGAAAGATTTGTTTGACGAGGAACCAACTGACAAAAGGCTGCCGGCATCTATGTACTATGTAAATGGAGAAGATTATACTACCTATGTGTCGGGTGGAAATCAGGTTACAGCAGATGTGTTTACCCCGGCATTTTCTTCTACGGGTCTTGCCATTAAAAAGTATTTGGGCAGCAAAAATACTGATCC
>JAOQAL010000649.1 GCA_025963615.1 Chitinophagaceae bacterium
TAACGAGTTGGTCGGTGATGGCGGGCGCGGGCATGATCCTGGTGCTATACCTGCTCATGGGAGATATGGGTCCGGCGATGGTAGTCTGTTTTACCTTCCTGATTTTTAATAGCCTGGCATCGGGAAATCTCATGATCACGATATTAACCGGTTTCGCCTATGGCATCCTGTTATGGTTAGTGCCGGCAAAAATTGCCACACTCATCAGCTTCCTGGGTATCATAATCTACCTGTATTTCACCAGCCGGATAAAATCATCCAAATGGTATGGTTGGCTGGGCACCTTGCTCGAAGCGCCGCTCCTGTTATTGATGATCATGGCGGCCTTTACATTTGGCGATCAGATCCCGGGTATTGGGGACCGGCTCGCCGATCGTAAAAATATGTGGTTGAGTCCCTGGAGCAATGATATCTATGGCGGCGATCATCTGGCCCATGGATACTGGACGCTATCATCCGGCGGATTTTCCGGGCAGGGATTAGCAAAAGGATTTGCCAACACCATGCCCGCCGCTCATACCGATATGATCTTACCAAGCATTGGCGAAGAGCTGGGCTGGCTTGGGTTAGCCGCTGTATTTCTATTGATTGCTATTTTGATCCACCGCAGTTTGTTGCATGCGAAAAAGGCCGGGCAACCCTTTAGTTTTTATCTATGCGCTGGCATTGCGATCGCTACCGGTATACAATTTCTATTGATAGCAGGTGGATCGATTGGCTTGCTACCACTGACAGGCGTTACAGTCCCCTTTTTAAGTTACGGCAAAATTTCACTGATCGTAAACCTCGCCGCTTTTGGTATTATCGCCGGCGTTTCAGCAAGACCCGGTAAGCAAGTGCAGAAAGAATACATCAAACAACATTATGATCCTGTGTTGTTAACCGGTATCGCCGGATTTTTAATCGGCATCCTGATCCTCATCGGAAAATTAGCCTGGGTACAATTATGGACTGGTAAAGAATATATTGTTAAACCAGCAAGAGTCATCGACCGCAATGGCCTGCCGGTATTCAGTTACAATCCGCGTATCAATGAGCTGGCAAAAATTTTAGGTGCCGGCACGGTCTATGACCGCAACAGGCTGATACTCGCCACCAGTAACCCGGACCAGGTAAAAAATAATCTCGATTCCTTAACCGCAGCAGGCATGACTATTTCAGCATTGAATGAAATAACCCGCAAAAAACTGCGCCGATACTATCCTTTCGGTGAACAACTATTTTTTTGGGTAGGTGATTTTAATACCCGCTTGTTCTGGAACCAACCCAATGGTTATTTTGCCGAAGCAGAACATTTAAATACACTCAGGGGCTTCGACACCAGGCCGGAAAAGATTGACTTTTTTACATCACGCTACCGCCCTGACCGTTTTACAAAACCAGTTGAAAAAAATATTGAACTAACTGCTTATGATTATTCACCTCTGGCCAGCATGCTTCGCTCCGGTATCGACACGGCGAATGGGGAAGTAAAGAAGTTAACCGGAAAAAACAGGGATGTGGTATTGAGCGTGGATGCTAAGTTGCAAACGGAATTGCAACAGGCATTGGCCGCTTCTGAATTCCGGGATAAGCGCATGTCGGTTGTCGTTATGGACGCAGCGTCCGGGGATTTCCTGGCTTCTGCTATGTATCCGCTACCAGATCTTCAGTCCCCTGAAACGCTTCTCTTATCTGAAAAAGAAAGATCGAAATTAAAACTCCTGGTTACCGACCGCGATATGGGAATGACCTACGCCACCGCGCCAGGCTCTACTGCCAAGATATTGACCGCGATGGCGGCTTTTAGAAAATTGGGGGCCTCCGCTGCCAGCATAGGATACAAGGATATAACGCCCCAGGAAATCATCAGGGGCCGCAATGATGGAGAGCACGAACCTTTTAATTCAAAGTCCTTACCGGTTATTGATATGCATGAGGCCATTGTAAACTCAAGTAATATTTATTTTATACGACTCGCCAACGATAACAAACTGGATGATGAAATGAGTGAACTGTGGCTTACCACCGGAATGAATGTGCATTTCCTGGGAGGTTATAGCTACGATGAAAACAAGACCGGTAACAGCCCTGCGCGAAGGAAAAAAATTGCTGAGTACTGGAAGGACTCTGTTTTCTCAGTCAACCGTAAATTCTATACTGACCAGCGAAGGCAGGGAACCGTTTCCCGGTATTGGGGTGAGTTTTCCGGGTTAGCCTGGGGCCAGGGACAACTTACGGCAACGCCGGCTTCCATGGCGCGCATGGCCGGCATCGTCGCCAATAAAGGAAGTTTCCAGCCATCACGGTATGCACTTGAAATAGCAGGTGTTCATCAAGATGCAGGTGACCGGGTTGAATTAGTCAAAGATGATGGTAGTGCAGAAAAGTTACAGCAATTTATGATTGATCAATCCAATCCACCTCATGGCAAACAAAAGATCGAGGGGATCCGGGTAGCCGGAAAAACGGGGACGCCCCAACGAAAAGTAGTTAATGTGCTGAAGCGGGATGGCTGGTATGTTTTCTTTGCCCCGGCACCCGGTAAGGAATCCAATACGGTGGTATGTATCCGGATCGAATCAGGTGATGCATCAGCTAAGGCTGTGCAGCTAGCCAATAAAAGTATAGCCCCCGTTTTGCAGAAACTGGGATATTTAGAATCATTTTAAATTTTGTGTATGAAGGATCTATTAAAGAAAATAAAGAAAGCCTTTGGCGCGGAAAGCGATGAGCCCGCCGGAGAACAACAGGAAAAAACGCCTATGATGGATCAATCCATCATCCATGAACCAGGCACAACGAAAGCTGCCAAAGAATCCGGATTGCCTCCCGCTTCGCGAAAGCGGGATGAAGTTATCCGCTTCATCATTCATGGCTTGCACCCGTATATCAATGAAAAGAACACCGGTATAAAAGGTATCAGGTTATTTATACTCTGTAATAGCCGCGAAGAAGAAACTCTTTTGAATATTGCCTTGTACACAGACCGTCCCACTGCATTTCAGCATGAAGTATTGGAGAGAAAGTTTTCTGACAACTATATATATCCTGATCCGCAGTGGTATTTTGAATTCAATCTCGTCCGTGATCAATTGCCTGCATGCCAGATTCACGAGGGTGCATTCGGCATGGATATTATTAAGGACTCCCGGCTTACAGGTCATTTTACCACCGCCAAAATCACCATTCTTTCAGGGCAGGCTGAGCAACCTGAATACCTGTTGGATCCTACCGTCAAGCTAAAATATAAAATTGGTCGCGGCCAACACCAGACTTTACCCAGTGGCATGATGCACACCAACGATATTGTTTTCTTTAGTAAAGAAGATGCCGGCTTCGAAGAGATGATAGGCACTGCTAACCTCACGGTCAGCCGGTATCATGCCATGATTCTATTCAATCCGCAGCAAAACAAATATTATATAGCTGCTGATAAAGGCGGAACGCCGGATAGTGGTAACAAAACAAAATTATTTTCTGAAAATGGAAAGATGACGCGGCTGGATATTGCCGGGGCCTTGCATGTTTTGGAAGATGGCGACCAGGTGGAGTTGGGCGGAAGTGCGAGGCTGTTGTTTAGGGTAGATGCTGGATAGTAGATGCTGGATACTGGATGGGGAACTAGTTGCTAGATACTGGATTGGGTCGTTTTTAATAGCGTTAGTCCCGCAGTATTAAGTTATTCAGATAATTATCGACGACGTTTGTTGTCATTCGATACTTCGTTCCTCAGTACAGGCTGCGGAGGAATTTCAGAGACTTCATTTAGAAAACGCCAAAACCCAACCCACGCTCCTCGCTGAGAGGGGCTCAACATTGGTCAATCTTGTTCGCAAAGTATATTCTATAAAAATAAATGCAGGGGTGCTTTGTCTCCACGCACCCCTGCAAAAGGATGCCAACCTGTTATGAACCCTTATGTAAGAGCAGTAATCTCTTTAAGGTTGGCAACCCACTGCAGCATTGTAATTCTATTAAAGCGAATAAATCTTATGCAACGACAGAAAAGAAAAACCGAGTCCCGCCAGGATAATTAAAGACCGAATCCAATTCATCATCCGCCATTCCAACACGGTCTTTCTAAGCAAGTCCACGTCCGTAAGCGCGGCAGTCTTGAACATAAGGTCATTCCGCGGATAGAAATAGGCAAAGGTTAATACATCCCCTAAAATGTACAGGAAAAAAGCAGTTCCTAAACACAGCCGGATAGAAGGCGAAGATCTCCAGAACAATATCAGAACTAAAAGGCCCAACACCTGGTTTACCGGAGAAAATAGCCTGAAGAAATCCCCGGGATTTGCTGCTTTAAAATAATCCCTCGCGGCGGCAATGGAATTTGGAACATTACTTCCCCATGATTTTACATCAACCAAAGAAGTGTAAAGATTTACAAACAGCAGGCCGCTGGCAATACTGATAGACGCGAACAAAATGATAATTTTCATGTATTTTTTTCTGCAAAGTTGGCTGCAGGCCAGTACACAAAATTGTATTTAACGGACATTCTCAACATGCTCATAGAGATGGCCTTTCATGTAGCCCTTATTTCGTTTGTACTCTCCGGGTGTCATTTTTGTGTAGGCCTTAAACGATTTGATAAAATGCGATTGATCGGAAAAATGGCTTTGATAAGCAATTTCTGTCAGCGATAAGCCTGTATAATGGATTAAATGCACCGCATGCAGATATTTTTTATAGAGCAATATTTCTTCCGTATTCATCCCGGTTGCTTCAAAAATTTTCCTTGATAAATGTCGTGGCGAATAACACAATGAATTGGCAAGTTCTGTTACCGGTGCATCATGCTGATTGACGGCACATAAAAAATTATTGATCAGTTTTTCCTGTGGCTGCCAGTCGGGGGATTTTCTTTCAATCCAGGCACAAAAAATGGAGACTCTTTTATCAAAATTATTTTGTTCCGCCAGTTGATGCCAAAGCGCACGAAGGGCTGAATCAAGCAGGAATAAATCAACCGCGTTGTCTGAAAATTCGCAAGCCGGTATTCCAAAAATTTTCTTTACTGCCAACGGTTGAAACTGTACACCAAAAAATACCTGTTGTTTAGGAAGCTGGAGTTCTATAGGGGCTGTGTTGAATCCATTTATAAAACAACTCGATAAATGAAACGGCTTACTGCCCAGTAGAGCAGGGATCAATAAGCTATCGCTGAAGTTAAAAATAATTTCTACTATCCCCTTGGGTATAATTTGTTCCCTATGAAAAACCGCGAAACGCTCCGTCTGCCAAATGGAGTGAACTACATTTTTTAAGTGGGTTGTTTGTGGTATGTAAACGTTGTTGTTCAATATCTAAATACTTAAAAGTTTGAAAAGTTTACATAAGGTGGGATGGCAACTAACGGCAGGGCTTTCTGCTGTATCGAAGTTAAATTCTTTTGTTGAAATTATTTGTTCAGTCGGCATAAAACTGCAAAAGGGTTGCCAACCTTTGAAAAGACTTTTACAATAGCGTTCATATCTCTGGAAGGTTGGCAACCCTGTTAGCACCAGTCAAATGCGTTTTTCATTCCATCGCTTCATTACAACAAACAAATTTATTTATTGCCATTAGTTTAGCTACCCGAAATTAATTTATAAATTATTTTGCACATAAGGTTCATCATTGATTATTAACTTCACATTTACTATGGAAAGAATTACCCTTTTATTTATTTTCTTCTTATTATTCCTGAATTCTTTTTGCCAGGATTGGACTCACCCGCAACTGGATGCTGCTAACACAGCCAAAGAAGTAAACAATATTACGGATGTA
>JAOQAL010000813.1 GCA_025963615.1 Chitinophagaceae bacterium
TTTCCAATGAATAAGATCTTCTGATACCGCCACATTAGTTGACCATTCCCGCCAGTCTTTGAACGCTGAAGCATGGTAATAGCCATAATAAAGCCCTTTATACTTAATAACCTGGGTCATGGCCACCGCATATTTATCATATTCTTCCGGGCCCAGGCTTAGTACCGGATCATCCTGCACATTCGTCCATTTCTTAACGTCTTTGGAAGTAGCCAGCCAGACTCCCAAGTCACCCCGTTCGTAAAAGAGATACCAGTCGCCATTTTCTTTCCAGATAGCCGGAGTTCCAAAAGAACCCGTTTTAATTGGATCGCCATTGGTTTGATGAATATCCAGATTGCCTTGTTCGGTCCAATGAACACGATCGGTGGAAGTCAGTAAGTGAGCAGTATCTCCCCTGCCTTCAGCGAACATATAATAAGTACCCTCGGATTTAATGACCGACACATCTTCTACCCAGCCTGATGAATAAATGGGATTTTCTTTGTACCGTGTCCAGGTGAAGCCATCGGTTGAAGTAGCATATCCAAGATGCTTGACATTGTCATCCCCTTCAGGATAACCTGTATACCAAAGATGGTAAATGCTATCTTCCCGGAGAATATATCCCCGTTCCCGGATATAATGATCCCAGTGTAAGGTGTCGCTACCTGCAAAAACCGGGTTTTTTTCATAAGGAGTGAAATGAACCAGCTCAGGTGGAAATCCGGCCTTAACATTTTCGGTCGATTTCCCTGAAATTCCGCACCTTATGGCAGGAATTGCCAATAATAATATAATAGTGATTTTATACATATATAAACTTAATATGCAATATAAGATTTTTGTTGTTGGCGATTTGCCAGGTATAAAGATCCCTGATTTTATTGGAATGAGCTTAAGATTCCGATGAGGATGAATCAACTCTTTTTCAGGGTCCTTTCCAATGGTCTTCTCACCCAAAAAAGCCCAAACTTAAATTGATTACCTTTGCGGCAATCAGATTAACAGCTAGATGCCTAAGATAGTCTACAATAATAAAAATGCGGTTTTCTTTCAGTCTTTAAAATTTTCAGTGGATGAATATTTTAAAGAAAAAGGTTTGAAAAAAACAGGTAACTGGAAATTGTATATAAAAACAATAACACTGATCTCCGCGGCTGTCATATTGTATGCCTCTCTCCTTTCAGTATCCATGCCGGTAACCGCAACTATTCTTTTAAGTGTGTTGCTGGGTTTTGTATCAGCCTGCATTGGTTTTAATGTGATGCATGATGCGAATCATGGCAGCTATTCCACCAAAAAATGGGTAAATAATCTCCTGGGGCTAACGCTGAATGCGCTGGGTGGCAATAGTTTTATCTGGAAACAAAAACATAACGTGATTCACCATACCTATACAAATGTAGATGGAGTGGATGATGATATTGCAAAAAGTCCTTTCATCCGTATGTGCAGTACCCAGGCCTGGGTGCCCATGCACCGGATACAGCATTTGTACACGCCTTTTTTATATGGTATCAGCTCGATGATATGGGTACTTTTCCAGGATTTTGAAAAATATTTTAAACGAAAAGTGAACACCACTGAACTCAGTAAAATGTCAACTACCGATCATTTAATATTCTGGTCCAGTAAATTGATGTATGTGACCTGCTATATCGTTCTTCCCATTGTATTAATCGGTTGGAAAACCTGGCTGCTGTTTTTTATAAGTATGCATTTGGGACTGGGCTTCACCTTAGCGATCGTGTTTCAACTAGCCCATGTGGTGGAAGAAACTGAATTTGAATTTGCGGCCATGGATGAAACAAAAACAATAGAAGATGAGTGGGCGATACACCAGGTAAAAACTACCGCCGATTTTTCACCCGATAGTAAATTCATTTCCTGGTTTGTTGGAGGATTGAATTTCCAGATCGAACATCATCTTTTCCCACGCATCAGTCATATCCATTATCCAGCCATCAGTAAGATTACAAAAGCGAAGTGTGAAGAATTTAATTTGCCTTATAATTGTATACCTTCTTTAGGACTTGCCGTAAAGTCTCATTTTCGTTTTCTTAAATCATTGGGACAAAAATCTTCCATGACGCATGCGGTTTCTTAAAACCGGAGATCTATCTTTATTTTGATTGCCTGCTGCATTTTACAGAAAGATTCAAAATTTTCTATTTCTAACGACAGCCATAGAATTTAAAATGCCTCACTCCAGGTTATTAACAGGTGTGAGAAATATAATTGTTCCGGGCCGGGTTTACTTTTTATTTTCAAGGGAGTAAAGGCATGAAAATGGTCCAGACCTGGACCAGCAGGTTTTGAAAAAAAGTTTTAAACAGATTTTATTTATAAATTAAATTTCAAAGAAAATGGTACAAAAGAAATATTTTAAAACCAAAGACTATTGCAACGTGAAATTCTCTTTCAACGTTGAAAATGCAGAAACAATCGAAATACTTGGTTTAAACAGCGATTGGCAGAACTCCATCATTATGAGCAGGAAAAAAGACGGAAGTTTTACTGCCGATGTTTCCTTACCCAAGAATTCAAAACATGAATTCAAATACCTGGTTAATACAAAAGTATGGGCGAATGAACCTGAAGCAGATGCACAACAGCCCAATGAATTTGGCGGCAGCAATAGTGTAATTATTCTCTAACTCATTTTAAAAAAAAGAATACTCGGGGTTATTTCATTTTTTGCTTTTTATTGCTTCACAAGAAATTTCCGGGCAGCTGAAAGTCACGAACAATAAATTTAAAGTCTTGGAGGCAATGGCTTGCGAGGGGCTTCGAACCCATTCGCACCGCGGACTTTTAATTTCCTGCGGTAAACCCTGTCAGCGCTGGTAACATATAAAATATTAAAATCAGCGCCTCCAAAACAAACATTCGAAGCCTGCCCGCCAGCGCCCGCCGGTAGGGGTAAAATAGCATTAACCCGGCCTAACTGATCCATAATCTGAATACCAAGCCTTGAAGCCACATACACCCTTCCGGACGTATCACATTTTAATCCATCAGACCATGCATTATCATTGTTGTCGGGTACATGCAGCCAGCCATATTGTTGTTTGTAGGTGAGGGAGCCATCGGGTTGAACCTGGTAAATCCAGACCCAGTGGGAAGCTGATTCAGTAACATATAATTGCTGCTGATCCGGGGTAAGGGCAATGCCGTTGGGAAATTTCAGCCCATTATCAACGATGATTTTTTCTCCCTGGGGTCTGACAAGATAAATTTTACCTGGCTTGTTTATCCCATCGGGTACTGTAACATAGATATTTCCATTATGTGCCATCACCAGGTCATTGCCTGCCATGCTATCGGCCACTACGGTTTCCTTCCCTGATAGATCATATTTAAGAACCTGATTCGTTGCCCCAGCCATAGTATAACGGTTACCATCATGGTCAAAAGAAGTAGCGCTGGCCCTTTTAGCATCCACTTTCAAAGCTGACAATTTCCCATTTACATCTACTTTATACGTTTTAGAATTGGGAATGTCCTGGAAAAATACTTCTCCCTTCTCATTTGCCGCGGTGCCTTCGGTGAATTTATAGCCCTCGCCCACCAGTTCCCAATCCTCACCAGCCACTAAAATATCGCTTAGAAATTGATTTTTTGAATTCCCCTTACTCACGGGTTTAGGCCAGTCTTTCCATAGCCAACGCAAGGCTTCAGGAAAGACAGCTCCCCCATGTTGTCCATTATGTGAACCTTCGCCCCAGCTGTGTTTTACTTCATAACCGGAAAAAGTTAAAGCCCGTTCCATCGTTTCATTAGCTTTCCACCAATCACCACCATAAATATTGAGGTCATTACTGCCATCCTGCAAAAAAATACGGATGGGTTTTGGTTCGTACTTGCGTAGTAAGGTCGGATAACGCTCTCCGCCACGCAGACCTACATAGGTGCCTATCGCGCTGAAGACCCTTGAAAACTCCGCAGGCCGCTCCCAGGCAGCTGTAAACGCACAAATAGCGCCACTGCTATATCCACCGATTGCACGATCATTCCCATTTTTCGAAAGTCTTACCGGCCGGCCATCAGTTGCTTTTTGCTTCTCAACATCCGGAAAAATTTCTTCAAGAAGAAAACGCACATACGCATCTCCCAATCCATCATACTCGAAGCTGCGGTTGAAACGATCAAGAGCCGTGCCGGCATTGGCTGCCCTGATGCGCCCAGGCATAATAAAAACCCCAATTGTAACTGGCATTTCTTTAGAAGCGATCAGGTTGTCAAATATCGTAGCAGCTTTTGCCGGAATACCATCCTGGCTTACATAGACGCAAGCCGGTTTTTCAGGACGGTATTGAGCGGGTATGTATATCCAGTATTCCCGCCACGTTCCAGGGAAAATCTTAGAGTTATCAAATGTAAACTTCAGCACATCGCCTTTGGGTATTCCGGCATGTTCTACAGTAGCTGTATCCGCTGGATAATTTTCTGCAGGGGCCTGTTGAAATGCTGTTAGCTGTGTGAGAAGGAGAAAAGCAAGTAGTAATTGTTTCATTTTTGAAAGTTGTTAACCGGAAAGGTTCTATTCATAAAAAAATTTATCGCATTT
>JAOQAL010000689.1 GCA_025963615.1 Chitinophagaceae bacterium
CGGAGCCATTATTGCAGGAAGTGAAACACTGCGAACTTACCTTATCAATTTTGCCCGTTCTTTCATTTTTACCACAGCCTTGCCTTTGCATTCTTTGATTGCTATTCACAGCGCCTACGACGAACTGATGAATAATAGCTTTGATAATTCATATTTATTTCAACTTATCCGGCATTTTAAAAGCGGTTTTTTTACCTGTCAGGACATTTTTTTGAAAGAAAGCAACAGCCCTGTTCAAAGTCTTGTAATACCAGGCAATGAGAGGGTACGCCAGATATCCAAACTACTGCAGGCAAGAGGTCTGGATGTAAGGGCGATTGTAAGCCCTTCCGTACCGCCGGGCAAGGAACGGTTGCGCATCAGCCTTCACATGCATAATACCACAGAACAGGTGGACATACTGAAACAATCGCTGAAAGAAATTTTATTCGTATGAAAAACATTATCGTGGCAGGCATCGGCACGGGGATTGGAAAAACATTTATTGCCGCCATTATAACGGAAGCACTGCAGGCCGACTATTGGAAGCCGGTACAGGCCGGCAGTCTTGATTGTACCGATCGCGATACCGTCCGCTCTTTAATAACCAATACAACATCTCTTTTTCACCCGGAAACCTATCGGTTCAGCCTGCCTGTATCACCCCATACCGCAGCGGAAGAAGACGGCCTTACCATTGAACTTAATAAACTTCAACTGCCATTATCGGAAAATGGCTTGGTAATAGAACTGGCTGGAGGATTAATGGTTCCATTAAATAAAAAGGAATTAAATATTGACCTGTTAAAGCAATGGAAGACTCCGGTTATCCTGGTTTCACAAAATTATCTTGGGAGTATTAATCATACCTTGCTTTCCCTCGGGCTGCTGAAACAACATGCCATAAAGCTGGCCGGAATAATCTTCAATGGCGAATCAAACGCTTCCGGCGAAAATTTTATCCTGAATTATACTCAGTCAAAATGTCTTGGGCATATTAACCGGGAGAGCACCATCCATAAAGCTATCGTGAAGCAATATGCAGAAAAATTGAAACCTGTTTTAAACAATCTGTAAAAAGTGAACTGACCAGAAAGAGATAAAAAAGTAATCTGGCATCCTTATACACAAATGCAATCAACGGATCTGCCGCTGGGTATTGTGCGTGGTGAAGGCGCCTGTTTATACGATGAAAACGGAAGGAAATATATTGATGCGATATCTTCCTGGTGGGTAAATATTCATGGACATGCACATCCTTATATTGCCGATAAAGTATATGACCAGTTGAAAAAAATGGAGCACGTGATCTTCGCCGGCTTCACCCATGAGCCAGCAGTGGAACTGGCTGAAAAGTTATTATCCATCCTTCCAGGCAACCAGTCTAAGATATTTTACTCCGATAACGGATCTACCGCGGTGGAAGTGGCTTTAAAAATGTCACTACAATACTGGAACAACCAGGGAATTACAAAGAACAAAATCCTTGCTTTTGAACATTCTTATCATGGAGATACCTTCGGCGCCATGTCTGTAAGCGGAAGAAGTGGGTTTACTAAACCTTTTGCCGGATTGCTGTTTGACGTTATTCATATTCCTCCTCCCGTCAGCGGACTAAAGGAAGAAAGCCTTTCAGCCCTTACAACTGCTATCGCCAATGCTGAAAATGATATTGCGGCTTTCATCTTCGAGCCCCTGGTACTGGGCGCCGGCGGCATGTTGATGTATGAAGCAGGGGAACTGGATGAATTAATCGCCCTATGCAGGCAAAAAAATATTCTCATTATTGCTGATGAAGTAATGACCGGTTTTGGAAGGACAGGGAAATTATTTGCCTCAGCGCAACTGAAAAATAAGCCTGATATTATTTGTTTATCAAAAGGCATTACCGGCGGCACCATGCCTTTAGGAGCTACCAGCTGCATAGAAAAAATATTCAACGGCTTCCTTTCTGATGATAAAGCTAAAACTTTTTTCCACGGCCACTCCTATACAGCTAACCCCATTGCTTGTGCAGCTGCACTTGCCAGTTATGATTTGTTGGTAAACCCTGTGTGCGGAAATAATATAAAAAAAATTACGGAAAGTCACGAGGGATTCATAGAAAGAAACAAGGCGAATTTATTTCTAAAAAATATCAGGAGTACAGGAACTATCCTGGCAATGGATTTTATAAACAACGAACAAATTTCTTACTTCAATTCGTTACGCGATACCCTGTATAATTTCTTTTTGTCCAAGGGCATCATTCTCCGTCCGTTGGGCAACACCGTGTATGTCATGCCGCCTTATTGTATTACCGAAGAAGAACTGAATGCCGTGTACGGTGCCATTGAAACGGCCGGGAATGTTTTATATTAACAAGCCCGGGTTCCGGGGTTGATTGACAGCTTCTTTTGCTTGGATGAAAAATTCCCTGTTAAGCAGTATAACTGTTTAACTGTTTTTGCACATTTGTCCTGTTGATATTATTATTGATTACCTTGTTAGATATCTTTTTGTATGAAAAGGCTTTCAGGAGACTTTGCAGTGATATTTATTGATGAAGCAGATAAACCTTATTCTGTATTCGGAACATACCAGATTTTTCCAGCCGGTACTATTGGAATTCCTGCCAAACAATATGATAGCGGACAAATCACGTATAATGTCAAGGACATTAACAATCAAAAAATAATAACTTCATTTTTGTCTGCTAATC
>JAOQAL010000697.1 GCA_025963615.1 Chitinophagaceae bacterium
ATTAGTTTATTACCTTATGCGATTTTCCTTCTAGTTACATAAACTAAGCTCTTTTTTGATTTCACTTTTGCTTGTCAGGCGAATCTCCGCCTGCTTAAATAAAACTTATTCTTTCGGATGCTAAGAGGGTCTCTTCGTTACGAAGACCGATGAGGCCTTTCGGTCGTTTACAGAATAAGTTTAAAACAAATAATCAGTAGACTTATCGGTAAAGCAAACCGGTATTATAATTACTGGTTTAAGAAGTGGTGGAGGAGATATAAGCGGACGGGGAGGAGTGAGTAATGGTGGTTGTCAAGATTCCGGTGGTTCGTGAGACACGAATCACGGCCGCAGAAGAAATGCGCGATGTCACCACTATTTGTGAGTTACTTTATATAAGAAGCCCGGCTGTGAACCGGGCTCTATGCGTTTTGATCTTAGCGTGCTTTTTTCTTTGGATTCGCTTTCTTCTGCGCTGAGCTTTTCTTTTTAGTAGGTTTATTCTTCCTGGGTTCAGCCGTCTTTTTCGACATACATTTAAATTTAACGTTAGTGAATTATTTACTTATGGCTGCAGGGTATTTTCTTCCCGTTTTTCTATGTTGCCCTTGCAGCAGCGGCAACTGTGCAGCCAGAATATAAGTAAACAAAGATATGCCTATAACGGTAAATATGATATTTTTGCTCAAGGTCTGCCGTTCGGGCATATTGTTATACTGATTATCATTATACTTTTTTTTATCGTTTTTATTCTTTTATTTTCAGCGTGTGCACAAGGAATCATATCCGCCACCTGCGGCAATTTTAAACAATGCATGAATTGAATGTTAACATGAATTTGCTTCTCAGACGAGTCTCCTTCTGCTTAAATAATCCTTCTTTTTTCAGGTTAAAAGAAATAGTCAGGAGACTCATCGGGAAAGCAATACTAACGGGCTTTATCGAATAAGGTCGTCCAGGAACGCTCGTCGCCGAATAGGGTTGCTTTTGCATTGGCCTGAACTGAAATAGTCTTGCCATCATTGCTCAACGTCCAAACCTCCGTTACGTTAACAGATTCTTGTTTTTGAGCAACCGGAAAGTGCACAATTGAGTTCACAGTCATAGTTTGTCCATCGGCCGACAACTTTACGGTAAACTTCTTTCCACTTCCCTGGCCACCATCAATCTCGCTTGCTTTACCGTCGAACGTCAGTTTCTCCGTCCTTGTAACAGGTGCTGCGCCGGGAGAGGGGTTTGGTACTTCTATGGTTAAAAAATCTGCCTGTTGTGCTATTTTCATTGTTTTAGAGAGCATACGGTCACCCTCGACATATGAGCAAACAATATTTCCGCCCATACTTATCGACTCTTTGGATTTCCATTCGCCAGAAAAGTTAGCACGATGAGTGCCATTTTTTTGTTGAGCCTTTACGGCAAAATAAATTACTCCTGTTAAGAGGATAATCAGGCAGGACAAAAGGGTTCTTTTATTTTTCATTTGTTTATTTTTTTTCAGATTGCGTACAAGGAATCCTATCCGCCCCTTGAGGTAATTTTAAACGTTCATGAATGTTAACCTGCGTTTTCAACATCCACCCTTCCTGGGTATCGCGGCATAGATTACGTTGCCTGAAACAAATAAATTAAAGCCCTTATTTTCTACTGAAGGAAGTAATAATTTCCATGTTTTTCCCTTGTCTAATGATTTGTAAATGCCTTCAGGATGAGTACAAAAGAAGTTTTCACCCACCTGGATAATTGAAGTCATGTAGGCATGCGCACGAAGGCGATCATTAATGCGATTATTCCAGTTCCGCCCTATTGAATCAATAAAGACTTTGTCGCCGGCATCAATGGGCTGCCAGGTTTTACCTGCGTCGTAGGATGCCCTTAAACTCCTGGTACCCAACTCTGAATTAGCAGTAACAGCAACGAATCCGCCTTTGATCGGTTTTACATCGAAAGCCACACTGCTATCACTCGTCACCACCGCCCAGTTTTCGCCATTGTCGGTCGATCTTATTATCCTTCTCATACTAGTCGCCAGCAGTACGCCATCCGACTCTGCCAAATTCCCTACCAGGCCTCCGGCAAAGACATGTTTCCAGGTTTTTCCACTATCAGTGGATCTAAAAATACCTCTGTCGATGGCGATGAAAATTGTACCTTCCGCAGTCTCAAAAACGACTGCGTAGTCGCTCCTGAAAATTTTCGAATATCGGCGACCATACGCTCGTCCCGTCTGTTTTTTTCAAATTTATACCCCAGTAAAATATCCCGGACTTACCGGGGGCAATGCTGCTATGTTCGTCCCGGGAAATCTCTATGGTCCAAAAAGGAGCTGTGGCATTTGGTTTACTGTGATAGAGTCCGTTTCCAACCTTTAAAAACAGCCCTTGATCATTTGCAAAGAAGCCATTTCCCCGGATAGTATCTTTCTGTAAATTTTCTGGCAGCCCATTGCTGATGTCCTGCCAGGTTTGTCCGCCATCTGTAGATTTAAAAACGATCTTTGCAGTTCCAGCCTTCTCTGTTTTTGGGTCTGGCTTACTATCCAGGAGAAGAGAAGATGAGGAAACCGTGAAAAGGAGCAAAAAAGCAAGGACGTAGAAATTCATGGCTATAATTTTTTTGTGAAGCAATAAAGTAAAGATATCCGGCGTCAGGTATGCCGGGAAGTTTTAGCGGTAAAAAGATGTAAAAGACACGTAAAACCTTTGTAAACCCCCTGAAACGGAAGGCGAATGAATTATTTTGCACGCATGAAGCCATTGACGTTGATTGGATCTTCGATCATAATATTGGTTATCCTGGTTACTGCTGTTGCATTTATCAGCAAAAAGGATGAAAAAATCCCGGAGAAGCATTTAGAGGTAGTATTGCGTGATTTAGGGCACCGGCTTTTGCTCACGGCCGGAGATTCAACCTCCCGGGTCCTGCCGGTGAAGAAGATAAATGAAAACAGGTACCAGATTTCCTTTCAGAATGACTTTAGTTTTGTTTCAGATACCCTCATCAACCTGGTGCAAAGAGAATTTGAGAAATATGCGCCGGCTACCGACTATATCGTGAACCTGCGGAATTGTACACAAAATGAAACTGTCCTGGCATTCGAGATAAATAACAAAAAAGGCAATATAATAGCTTGCCGGGGTCGTAAACTGGAGAAGAGTTGTTATGTTATCGAAATTGAGTTGCTGCAGCCAGGTCAGTTTAATTTCCTTTGGTTGTTGCTATTGATTATTCCGTTGGGTATTATTGGTTTGTATGCGAAAAATAGGTTTAGTAAAAAAGAAGAGCAAGAGCCAATTGTCGATAATACTGATTATATACCATTAGGAAGCTTTCGGTTCTACCCCGATAATAACGTGCTGAAAACAGAGAACAAAACCATTGAACTCTCGGAAAAAGAAACAAAAGCACTGAAAATATTTGCAGAAAATATCAACCAGATTGTAGAACGGGAAAAACTGATGAAAGAGATTTGGGAAGATAAAGGCATCGTGGTCATCAGCAGAAATGTTGATGTATTGGTATCTAAATTACGTAAGAAATTAAGCGACGATAGCTCCATTAAATTTATTAACGTTCCCGGCAGGGGTTACAAGTGTATTGTTGAGTAGGGATTAGTTAAAACCCGGTAAAGTTTAAAACAAATCAGATGGTGTAATTAATACGTTGTCCAGTAAATAACTTTTCTGCAACTTTTTACCGGTTTGAACCAGATTAATACACGTTTATAATTTTGTTAAGCTGCATAAATCTTTCAAAATAAGGTTCGAACTGGGGCTACTCAGGTCTACAAAGTGTCCGCTTAGTCGGACAAGGCATATAGCGTCGAACGGTAGCCCTTTCTTAACTTTATTATATGTGTGATTGGATAAACCCTGGAGAAATGAACAGCATGTTTCGGGCTTTTATCCAATCCATATCGGCGGGAAGATTGGTAATACTGCCTGTTACTACAATGTGCCTGTCCCGCAAAAAGTAAGAAAAGAACATTGGGCTGGAAAAGACAATAGCCAGGTGAAAACTACTCACGCATTTGCTTACGAGATCAACACTATTGTCGCTGAGAAAAAGGCGTTGATAAACGAGTATATCAAACGCAACTTCAATTTTGGTAAGTCCGTAACTGTCGAAGGAATAATTTCACATCTGACCAATAAAGGCCAAACAAATAGTTTCTATGACTTTATGGACAAGTACATAAAGCACCCTCCTGAAAAACTTGAACCAAATACAATTAAAAAATATTCCACCACGCTTACACATTTAAGAAAGTTCAATAAAGAATTATTCTTTAA
>JAOQAL010000699.1 GCA_025963615.1 Chitinophagaceae bacterium
CATTAGAAGTCAAAAGACCGAAATCAATTATTGAATGATTAAAGATTTAACGACTCTGTTTTTACATTTTACTTGCTCTATTATCGCCTATCACCTTTTTATTAACAGCTTCTAATGCCGTTAACTATTAGCGTCCCTTAGCGTCAAAAGAAAAGCACTTCGTGGAAACGGAGTGCTTTAAACTGCCTGCAATTAAGCATGCATGAAACTTACCATTAAACCTTAAAGAGTTCTTAACTACCCGAGTTGCCATTACCCCCGGGGCGTTGTGGCCGGAGTGAAGGTTCAATTTCGTCTTTCCATTTTTTGAACTGTTCCTCCGTAAATATTTTTTTCAACTTATCATCCCTGTCGGCGGCCATCTTTTGCATCTCTGATCTCATTTTATCCCTGTCAGGAGAACCGCCAGACATCATTTCCTGTCTTTTGGCATCCTGCATTCTATAATATTGGGCAAAGACCGAGTCTGCCTGGTCTGATTTGTCTTTATCTAATTTAAATTCCGCCAACTTATCCATAGCGGCCTTTGTTCTTTCTTCCACTGTATGACGGGGACCACCACCTTGTGCATTGGTCACTAAGGTGCCCGCAATTAATAATGCGAGAACCAATAGAAGTTTTGTTTTCATAACATCAGTTTTAAAATTAAAACCTATTAAAGAAGAACTCTATAATAGGACGTCGTAGTATTTTAAAACTTTTGCCTTTTTTAAAATTTTTTTTAAAAAAAATCAGTTCTTGCTGGTGCTGTCGGCGTTTTTGGATTCCACGCGCATAAAAGAACCTGTAATTCTATGAAATATCCGTTGTACCAGGGAGTCATATTTGGGTTGTTGCTCCGGGCTACATACTTCCCTAAGTTCTTTTAGATGGATGAATGCCTGCAAGTCAAGCGATTTTTGCCGTTGGGCTATGCTGTCAGCCGCATTATTTAATATGGAGTCATTGATGTTTTCCACACCGATAAGTCGGAAAAAATTATCTTTTGCTTTCCGCAAATCATCAAATCTTAATTTTATTTTATCCCATTTCGCTTCTTTCAGCTGTTTATATTGGGCTAACTGAGTGTCAGAAAAACCAACATCTTTTTTTAATGCTTCTGCAAAACGGTCGCTGTTTTTATCGGCGCGGACTGGTTTATCCGGTTGTTTAAGCCATAAAAAATAGACAAGCATTGCTACATTGGCAAGCAGCAAAACCACAATGATGAAAACAAGTGTTTTATTTTTCGATGGATTGCTCATTTTCCGGGTTCCAGATGGTTAAAATGGTATTATTGGCGGTATTGGACGCCACATCGTAAGCACTGTTTAAAATTTGCTCATTTTGATCTGTGATGGCAAATTTAACCGCTGCATCTTTTTTGAAAAGAGCCATGGTGTTCAAAATCAGAATGAAGCATACAGTAGCAAAAGCTACCGTGGGCCGGCTGATAAAAGCCCCAAAATTTTCCCATATATTTTTATTATTCCTCTCTAGCCTTGCAGTAAGACGGGTATAAAAATAGGGGGCAGGAGCAGCTCTTTGAATGCCATCAAGACTATTCAGGGCTTCTTCTGCTTTTTTCGCTATGTTAGAATTTTGTGTCATTATCTATTTATTTGACGCTTGTCATAAAATAAACTTGTGCTTCACTGGTAGTACTTGTAATAGTTTTCCAATGACTTTTTAAGGTTGTTTTTAGCCCGGTGCATCAGGGATTCTACGGAGGATATGGTAACTTCCATCACCTCACTCACTTCCTGGTAGCTCAGGCCATCTACCTTGTGAAGGGTAAATGCAATCCGTTGGTTTTCCGGCAGCTGACTTATAGCCTTAAATAATATTGCCGCACTTTCCTTCTTGTCAAAAGTCACACCGGGATGTTCAAAATCCGGTACTACCACCTCTTCCCCAGTATCTCCAAACAACTTTTTTATGACGGCAAACCTTTTTTTACGTTTTTTTCTCCGCTCATGATCCAAGGCCTTCGCTATCGTAATACGGTATAGCCAGGTCGAAAATTTTGATTCTCCTTTAAATGTATTTATTGACTGGTAAACCTGGACAAAAACTTCCTGGGCTATATCCTCCGCATCTTCAGCATTTTGAACTATTCCCAAGGCGGTATTGTAGGTCATATCCTGCCATTTTTCTACAATGGTACGGAAGGCAGATTCATCTCCCTTCTTCAACTGTTCAATTAAAATCCTTTCATCCAAAACCAACATATTAAGGGCTGCCAGCGATATTACGCAAAAATTCTTTTAATTCAGCTCCCTGTTTGATGAAAGAGCATTTTTTAAACACAATTTTAGAAATCGGGTGTGCGTCTCCGCTGGGCATTAATTGGCTTTCCTTTTCCGAAATTTTTAAGATTGTAGGTAAAGGTAAGCATGAAGTATTGCTGTAAGACCTGGCTTTGTGTATCCTCGATATAATTTTCTGAAACAGTCCGGACAATACTCTGGTTCTGCTTCAGCAGATCAAACACAGACAACTTAAGTTCCGCCAGCCTTTTTTTCAGAAATTTTTTTCCGATAGCAGCATTCCATAACCAGAAACTTTGATTCAATCCACCCGACAAACCAGTATATATCTGGTTGTTCAGGTCGTTTTGAAAGAACCACCCATTTTTAGATAAAAGGTTAAACTGCATACCAGCAACCTGGTTCACATAATTATTATCTGCCTGGCTTTGAAGAGAGCTTTTTGCATTATTAAAATTGGCAGAATAAGACAGGTTGAAATCTATATACTCACTAACATTGCTGGCAACGACTATCCCGGCATTATAGGTAAAGTTTCCGGTATTGGTTAGCACGGAGTTTATTAAACCGGGCAGTTTGGAATAAGTAAATCCCGCATTCAGGTTAATATTTGACTTAATAAACTTTACAGGCATACTATAGGTAAAATAGGAACGGAAGCTTTTATAGCCGTCAAGATTAATTGGTTTGGTAAGCTGCGAACCGGACTTCAAAATAATGCCCTGTTGAATAAGCGAGTCAGCTTGTGTTATATAAGTAGCATTGGAGATATAGTTTTGTGATGTCTGTAAAAAAATATTTGCAAAAAAACTCTGCCCTTTCTGCGTATTGATAAAAGTGTACCGGCTCGACACATAATGCGAATAAGCCTGTTTTAACTCTGGGTTACCACTGGTTACACTCAAAGGATTACCGAGATTAACGACATCCTGCAACTGGCTTACACTTGGGAAATTAGTAGAGGCTCTGTAAAAAATATTGATGCTGCTGCGGGGAGCTATTTTTCTCCGCCATTGAAGGTTGGGCAAAACATTTGTGAAAGATTGGTTGACATGGGTATTGGTCGGAAAGGTTCTGCTACTTTCCAATTTTGAATATTGTAAATTAACCCCGACCGAGAGCTGATTGTCTCTGCTGGCTCCCAGCCGGTAGCTGATGCCCCCGTTATTTGTCGTTATCGTGTTGTCAAAAAGATTGGATAAGGTCGTATCAAACTGAGTATACTTGCCACCGGTATGATCGTACAGGAAGGTTTGCTGGTCGGCTTTATTTTTTGTATAAGAAGGTGAATAATTTATCTGTAGCTGCCCTTTTTTACCAATAGGTTCTGTATAAGAAATAGTAGAAGAAACAGTATGGCCATGGGTAGCATTATCAGAAAACTGGTTTTGTATTGAATCGGAAGGGATTTGATTTTCGAAAAAACGATAATTGGAAAACACATAGCTTTCGCCGTCATTTTTAGTGAATGTTGTATTCAGGTTTAATGAAATGGTTCTTCCTTTTTTTGCAAACGAATGGCGGTATAGTATGTTATTGCCAAGATTATAACCTGACCTGTAGGCAGAACCGCTATTGTCTGATGTGTTAGCCGTATCACCTGCCGCATAATAGGTTTTGGAATTAGAATTTGAAAGCGAATTGTTCTTTTGAAAATTGAGGTTCGGGATTATTATAATTGAATTGAAAGAATCAATCTTGTACTCTATCCGCATATTAATACGGTGATTATAGTTTTCGCTTTCAGAAAAACTTTTTTGCGCTAAATATTGCCTTTTACCACCGTTCAGTAAAGTCTGGCTATTCAATACCTGGTCATTGCTGTTATTGGCGTTGTTAAAAAAATAACTTCCCTGGATGTCTATTTTTTTTCCATACTTATCAGAAAAATTTATACCTGCTGCGTTTGTTTTACTGATACCAGGTTGCTGACCTACCAGGAAATTATTTGAATTGCTACTCCCACCTCCACCACGGCCATTTCCCCCAGCCCTGGAGCCGCTGTTGGCCCCGCCACCCTTACCGCCGGCGCTTCCATTGCCAGTCAATCCCAAAAGGTCCTGCGACCCGAAGTTTTGCTGGTTAATATCGTTAAAAAGTCCAATTAAGGAGATACGGCGGTTGCCCTTAAAAAAACTCACATTCCCCCCCGCAGAATACCTGTCATTTGTTCCATAACCTGCATACAACCGGCCAAACTGCCCATTTCTCATTCCACTCTTAGTTACTATGTTAATTGACTTTACAGAATTGCCATCATCAAAGCCAGTGAACTGAGCCTGGTCGCTCAGGCGGTCAAATACCTGGATTTTATCAACCAATTCTGAAGGCAGGTTACGTAATGCGGCTGTAGCATCATCTCCAAAAAAGTCGCGACCATCAACGGTTACTTTTTTCACCTGCTCACCATGTGCTGTTATCGTTCCATCTTTTTCGACTGTAATGCCGGGCATTTTTTTAACAAGATCTTCTACCGTGGCATCAGGATTTACTTTAAACTGGCTTGAATTATATTCAATGGTGTCGCCTTTTTGCTGGGTCGGTGGGGTGTAGGCCGTTACCGTAACGACATCAAGATCCTTTGTTTTCTTAGGAATAAATAAAGTCCCCAGATTGATGGAAGGTAAAGAGTCACTGATCCTAACGAATTGTCTGTATTCAGCATAGTTTATAAAACTTATTTTCAACAAAAAAGAATCCGCAGGGACATTTTTAAACTCAAACAATCCGTTACTGTTGCTGACAACGTTAAATTTTAAGGTACTGTCTTTTAAACCGGAAAGTTGAAGGGTAGCCCCTGCCAACGGCGTATTATCAATCAAATCAACTATTTTACCTCCTATACTTTGTGCACTTATTGGCTTTGTAAAACCCAACAGCATGGCTATAGAAACTAAAATTTTTACCATATTTTCCATTTCAGCCATTGGACGCTAAAATAAAAATCTTCCTTTCGTCTAAGTCTTAAAACCGGCTTCCACAGGTAAAACAGCCGGTAGATTTGCTAAGTTTGTAGTGCGGCAAAAGACCTGGCCTAATCGAAAATAAACCATTGCCGGTTGAACAGTAAACGCATCATCGGCGGGTGGCAGTTTTAAGACCAATCCCTGCAAAACCAACACAACCGCGTCAAGTGGCGGAAGCATTGCAATATTCGGGACCTGATTCATTCGCGTTATGAGTAGAAAACAGGGTACTCTTTGCCGGTCGGTTTCCAGCGATATAACCTTTGGCGACAGCAGCTGGCAGGATTTTTCAGTCAGCCCTGGGCCTTTTTATTCCCAGATC